>JAZOVL010000187.1:0-28684 GCA_045658685.1 Pilosibacter sp. | reverse complement strand
TGTTTAAAGTTTGTGTGATGCGCCATATTCCGATCTTCACATTTATCAATAAGATGGACCGAGAGGCACGTGATCCGTTCGAGCTTCTGAGCGAGATTGAGGAAGTTCTCGGAATCCACACTTGTCCGATCAACTGGCCGATCGGTTGTGGAAAGAGCTTCAAGGGCGTTTACGACAGACAGACAAAGAAGATCACAACTTTCACAGCTGCCATGAGCGGTCAGAAGGAAGTTGCAAGCCAGACATTTGATGTAGAAGGCACAGATGTAGAAGCAGTGATCGGTGCGGATTACCATAACCAGCTTCTGGAGGACATCGAACTTTTAGACGGTGCCAGTGATGAATTTGATCAGGAGTTAGTGGACCACGGTCAGTTATCTCCGGTATTCTTCGGTTCCGCGCTCACAAACTTCGGTGTTGAGACATTCCTGGAGCACTTCTTAAATATGACAAGTTCTCCGTTATCCAGAAGAACAAATGACGGTGAGAAGAATCCGTTCGATGAAGATTTCTCTGCATTTGTATTTAAGATTCAGGCAAATATGAACAAGGCGCATCGTGACCGTATCGCATTCATGCGTATCTGCTCCGGTAAATTTGAAGCAGGTATGGAAGTAAACCACGTACAGGGCGGAAAGAAACTGCGCCTGACACAGCCACAGCAGTTGATGGCGGAATCCAGAAAGATCATCGAAGAGGCTTACGCAGGTGATATTATCGGTGTATTCGATCCGGGTATTTTCTCCATTGGTGATACACTCCGTACATCCAATGAGAAATTCCAGTTCGAGGGTATCCCGACTTTCGCGCCGGAGCATTTCGCGAGAGTGCGCCAGATGGATACAATGAAACGTAAACAGTTCCTCAAGGGTGTTTATCAGATTGCGCAGGAAGGTGCGATTCAGATTTTCCAGGAGTTCAATACCGGTATGGAGGAGATCATTGTCGGTGTAGTAGGTGTACTCCAGTTTGAAGTACTCTTGTACCGCCTGAAAAACGAGTATAACGTAGAAGTTAAATTAGAACAGCTTCCGTACGAATATATTCGTTGGGTTGAGAATCCGACTGAGATCGATGTGGCAAGAATCCAGGGTACATCCGATATGAAACGTATCTGCGACCTGAAGGGCAATCCGCTTCTTCTGTTCATCAACAGCTGGAGCATTGGTATGGTTGAAGATCGTAACCCGAATTTACGTCTCAGCGAGTTCGGACGTAACTAAGAGCCGGGGCATAGCAAGACAGCAGATAGAAAGTATAATAGAAAGGAAGGCAAGAATTATGGGCAAAGTTGATCAGGTACGCGCAGCAATGGTAGAGGCTATGAAAGCGAAAGATAAAGACAGAAAGGATTCCCTTTCCATGCTTTTATCCGCACTGAAAAATGCGGAGATTGACAAACGTGCTCCGCTTACAGAAGATGAAGCGAATGCGGTTGTTAAGAAAGAATTAAAGCAGACAAAGGAAACGATGGATACTGCTCCGGCAGACCGTATAGACATTATCGAAGAAGCCAAGAAGAGAATGGCTGTATATCAGGAATTTGCTCCGGCAGACCTGACACCGGAACAGATCACAGAAGTGATCAAAGGTGTCTTTGCAGAGCTTGAGATCGAAACACCGACTGCAAAAGATAAGGGCAGAATCATGAAAGTGCTGATGCCGCTTGTAAAGGGGAAGGCAGACGGTAAAGTGGTAAATGAAATTCTTGCTTCCATGATGAAATAACAGGGGGAATGAAACATGTACAGAGAACAGATTGAACAGTACATTGATGCACACAAAGAAGAAATGTTAGCAGACATTATCGAGCTTTGTAAGATCGACAGTGCGAAAGGTCCTTATTTAGAGGGCAAACCGTTTGGCCAGGGTCCGTTCGAAGCACTTGCCAAGGGTCTTGAAATCGGCGAAAAGTATGGTTTTGCAATCCAGAACTATGACAACTATGTTGGTACAATTGATTTAAATGATAAAGAGAAACAGTTAGATATTCTTGCACATCTGGATATCGTTCCGGGCGGCGAGGGATGGACTGTGACAACTCCGTTCGAACCGGTGATCAAAGACGGCAAGATTTACGGACGTGGCACATCTGACGACAAGGGACCGGCTATGACTGCCCTTTACGCAATGAGAGCGATCAAGGATCTGGGAATTCCGGTGAAGAAAAATGTTCGTCTGATCCTTGGCACAGATGAAGAGTGCGGAAGCTCTGATATCAGATATTACTACAAGAAAGAGGAAGAAGCTCCGATGTCCTTCTCTCCGGACGCTGAATTCCCGGTAATCAACCTTGAAAAGGGCAGCATTCATGGTGAATTTGAAGCTGAATTTGAAAAGAGCGAAGCACTTCCGAGAATGGTCGCTTTCAAGAGTGGTGTGAAGTCTAATGTAGTTCCGCCGAAAGCATATGCGTTATTCGAAGGTCTTGATGGATCCGAGACAGAAGCATTTGCAAAACAGTTTGAAGCAGATCTTGGAGTGACATTTGATGTGACATCTGAGAACAGTCTTCTGAAATTAGAAGCATTTGGTGAGAGCGCTCATGCATCTACTCCGGAAAAAGGAACGAATGCTCTTACAGCTCTTCTCAATGTGATTGAAAAGCTGGATCTTGCTGACTGCGGTCAGATGCAGATCGTAAAAGCGTTAAACAAGATGATGCCGCACGGAGATAACAATGGTGCAAGCCTTGGTGTAAACCATGAAGATGAAATTTCCGGTAAATTAACTCTTGCATTCACAATGCTGGATGTGACAGAGACAGGATTAAAGGGTGATTTCGACAGCCGTTGTCCGATCTGCGCAAACGAGGAAAATACATTCGATGTAGTAAAGAACCAGATGATCGCAAACGGTCTCAACTTTACAACTCCGAGCATGAACCCGTCCCACTATGTAGACGGCAATTCTCCGTTTGTACAGACACTTCTCAAGTGCTATGAGCAGTACACAGGAAGAAAAGGTGAGTGTATCGCTATCGGTGGCGGTACATATGTACACCACTTAAAGAACGGTGTTGCATTTGGCCCGTCCATGCCGGAGACAGAGACAGGTATCCACGGTCCGGATGAGTTCGCAGTGATTGATGAGCTCATTGTGGCTGCGAAGATCTTTGCACAGGTAATCGTAGATCTGTGCTGCTAATTGAATTAATAAAATACACCAAACAAAAGTATTAATTAGATAAAAAAAGCATAATGAATTGAAGCAGATGGAGATTTCCAATAGGAGGTCTCCATTTTCTTCTCGAATTACTATTGAATCATCAGTACTTTGCAAGTCAGAGCGTTTTATAGTAAAATAGGAAGAGAAGAATGGCTGTGCCAAACACACAGAGAAAGCACAAGGACAAACTATATGTATCCTTGTTTAGGAGGAAATTTGTATGATCAACATCATGTTTGTCTGCTGGGGCAATATTTGCAGATCCCCTATGGCAGAGTTTGTTATGAAAGATTTAGTGGAAAAGCGAGGATTATCTTCCTGTTTCCGCATTTTGTCTTCCGCTACCAGCACAGAGGAAATCTGGAATGGTGTGGGAAATCCGGTGTATCCGCCGGCGAAGAAGGAGCTGGCGAAGCATGGGATCAGCTGTGAGGGCAAGCGTGCAGTACAGCTGACGAAGGCAGATTATGCGAAGTATGACTACCTGATCGGTATGGAGGGGATTAATATCCGCTACATGAATCGGATTACAGGTGGGGATCCGGACGGAAAGTTTTATAAGATGATGGAGTTTGCCGGGGATGGCTGGAAGGAGCTCATGGCTGGCAAGCGAAATATGGACAGAGCCGGAGATGTGGCAGATCCGTGGTATACCGGAGATTTTGGTGTGACATGGAGAGATGTTTCGGCTGGTTGTGAGGGACTGCTGGAGTATTTGCTGACGATGGAGAGTGACAAGTTGCTTTTGTCATCGAGAAGGAATTGAAAGGCAGAACAATATAGTAACAGGAGAAATAATCTATGGAACTTGATATGACAAAGGGAAAACCTCTTCCGGTCCTTTTGCGGTTTACGTTACCGCTGTTGCTGGGCAATGTTTTCCAGCAGTTTTATAATATGGCGGACACGGTGATCGTTGGACGGTTTGTGGGAGCAGGAGCGTTGGCAGCTGTTGGTTCAACGGGTACGATCATGTTCCTGATCAATGGTTTTGCTCAGGGTATTACGTCAGGGTTTTCGATTCTGACTTCTCAGCGTTTCGGCGCCGGGGATGCGCAAGGCGTGCGGAGAAGTGTGGCAAATGGTATTATTTTGGCGGTAATCTCGACGTTGATCCTGACGCTGGTCTGTCTTAGTGTGATGCGACCGCTTCTCGGTATGATGAATACGCCGGAAGATATTTTTGCAGATGCGTATACATATATTATGATCATTAGCGGGGGCATTATTGCGACAGTGTTTTATAATCTGTTCTCAGCGTACCTGCGGGCAGTTGGAAATAGTCAGGCACCGTTGTTTTTCCTGGTGTTTTCCGCATGTCTAAATGTTGTACTGGATCTGATATTTATTATTTGGTTAAGCCTTGGCGTCGCAGGTGCAGCGTTGGCGACAATCATGTCCCAGGCAATTTCTGCAGTTCTTTGCGGCGGATATATTTTTCTGAAGGTGAAGGCGCTGACACCTGATGCAAAGCAATGGAGACTGAATTCCAGTGATTCAAAGCATCAGCTTTCCATGGGGCTTCCGATGGCATTTCAGTTTGCAATCACGGCCTCGGGAGGTATGGTGATGCAGTCTGCGATCAATTTATTTGGTTCCAATGCGGTGGCAGCTTATACTGCGGCGGGAAAACTGGAGGCATTGGTAGAGCAGGGGATGGTAGCCATGGGTCAGGCAGTGGCGACTTACGGTGGACAGAACTATGGTAAAGGTGATATTGACCGAATCAAATCGGGTGTGAAAGCAGCTCTTGGCGCGATTATGGTATATGGAGCGATCGCAGCCATCGTGGTTTCGATTGGTCTGGAACCGGCCATCAGTATTTTCTTTGCAGAGGGTGTGGACATGGCAGCGATGATGCCATGGGCAAGAACCTATATGAATATTTGTGCAAGCTTCTTCTTACCGCTCAGTACGATTTTTGTATTTCGAAATGTGATGCAGGGCTGTGGATACGGCTTCCTTCCGATGATGGGCGGTTTTGCAGAACTGGTGGCGAGACTTTCTGTGGCGATGATTGCCATGAAGGTTGGAAGCTACGCACTTGCGGTATTCTGCCACCCAGCGGCCTGGACAGCGGCGGCAGTATTTACGGGCGCGTCGTATGTGTGGGTGATGAAGGATATTGTTCGGAAGAAAGATTTGGCAGGAATTGCACAATAGTCTTGTGGAAGTTATATCCGGTATGCTATAATGATTGGCGAATACGATTTCCATTATAATTAGGAGGAATTGAAAATGAGCTGTAAAGAACTGAATTGCGAGTTAGATTTTATCACACTTGATTTCGAAGATGGCGCATCTGAGGAATGCCTCGTTGCAGGTTTATATGAAATCGAAGGTAAGAAGTATCTTTCCGTAGTTGTTGGTGCAACAGAAGATACAGATTTCGAAAACGATGAGTTGGAAGGCTACATTTACGAGTATGTAGATGCAACAGACGATGAGTTTGAGCTGATCGATATCGAAAGTGACGAAGAGTTTAACAGAATCGCAGGTATCATCGAGTCCTACGAAGAGGGTAAAGAAGACTAATTGAATATTAGTGGTTTCAATAAAAAAGACGCATTTCCGATTTAGGGAGATGCGTCTTTTTTATTAGTTAGTATACCTGATGGCGTGTGTTTTTGAAAGGATTATGCTGCTTCAACCTCCGGAGGAGCGTCCGGTACGAAGAAGGAGAATACGCATGCTGCAACTGCAATTCCTACGAGGATCCACATAACCACCGGGATACTTGTGTTGTCTGCAATTTTTCCGAGCATCGGAGATACCACACCACCGAAGCTGGAAGCGAGACCCATCGTGATACCGGAAGCAAGTCCGATGTGGTTCGGGATGAATTTCTGGCCGAGCGCTACGGATGGGCTGAATGCGAAGTTTAAGAACATCGCGGTCGGAACTAAAAGGAATGTGCACAGAAGTACATTTCTGGACATAGTCACTGCCATCAGACACGGGATCATAAGAACGAGGCCTGTGCGGATCGTTTTGTTGAAACCGTATTTGTCGGCCAGATGACCACCGATGAGGGTAGCTGCTGCGCCGGACAGGGAGATGATGGTTGTTACAGAACCGGAAACTTCCTCGGACTGCATGAGAACACTCATCCAGAACAGAGGGATGAAGGTAGTCATACCCATGCTCAGAGTGGAGCGGAGGAAAACAACGAGTGTAAGTTTTCCAAATGCATTCCAGTTATCTTTCTGACCGGCAGCGATGGCTGCTTTTGTTTTCTTGGTTCCTTCTGCAGCAAACTCAGCAAGATTGCCATGCTGTGTTACCATGAATGCGGCCATTGCGAAAGCCGGAACTGCGAGAATCGCCGCACCGCGAAGATCGCCGCCCATCAGTGTGATACCGAAGACTGCGAGCATCGGACCCACTGCGCCGCCCATGTTACCGCCAACGGAGAATAAACTGATGCCTTTACCTTTTTTAGCACCGGATACGTAGTTTGCCATACGGCCTCCGTCCGGATGGAAGAGGGCAGAACCGATACCGGTAAATGCAACTGCCACGAACATCAGCCAGTAGTTGTCGATGAATCCCAGCATGGAGATACCGCAGCCTGCCATGAAAATACCCAGGGACATGAGCCAAGGACGGGATGTTTTGTCAGCCATGCTTCCGAAAACCGGCTGAATGACAGAACCGATACTGCTGAGTGCGAAAGTCAGGCCGGCTGCCTGTGTGTAAGTAATTCCTTTCTGTGCAATGAGGAATGGGAGAATGGCCGGAAGTGCTCCGCCGCCCAGGTCCGCACACAGATGTCCCAGCATCATAATATAGCTGTAGACGGATTTTTTAAATTTCATTTGTATTGCCTCCAAAAGCTTTTTCTATTGATTTAAAAACCTTGCCTTCGATGAAAGCTCGAAAGCAAGGTTTAAGATAGAGTTCATTAGTTAAAATATGTCATCATGAACGCTGCCACAACGGTCATACCTAACTGTAAAGTTGTGGAATCAAGATACTCTTCTCTTGTGTGAGCACCAACAGCCATGTTACCGCCAAAGCAGATGGCCGGAACACCTACGGACAGCGGAATATTGCAGTCTGTGGAACCGGACATCATCGGAACGCGGCTGCCTGTGTAGTTTTCAATAATGTCGAGAGCTTTGTTTTCAAGAGCAGTCTGTTTATCCGGGTCAACATCGCCTGTACACGGACGCTCGCCAAGGAGCTCCAAATCAACCTGTACGTTGTCCATGTGACGGTATGTCTCAATCACGGAAAGGAAGAACTCGTTCATGGAAGCGAGGCTTTCGCGTACGTCAGAACGGTACTCGAAGAGCATTTCTGCATACTGTGCGATGGTGTTGATGGAGGTACCTCCGGAGACGAGACCTACGTTGTATGTGCTCTTGCCCGGCTTCGGTACTTTATAAGTATAGAGAGTATTGATCATGGAAGACAGAGTCTGGATCGCATTCTGGTTTCCGAATTTACCATAGGAATGTCCGCCTTCTGTGTGAACACCTACTTTATAACGGAGAGAACCAACGGCACCGTTAACAATGCCAGTGTAGGAACCGTCGAGGGCAACTACTTCTGCAATCTTGCCTTCGTAATCTTTCATAACCTGACGAATACCCTTTAAGTTACCAAGACCTTCCTCACCTGCACTTGCTACGAAGAGAATACCCTGTTTCGGAACAAGATTGTTTTTTGTAATCCAGCTTGCGAGGAGCATCATGATAGACAGATTGGAGGTATTGTCGCCAACACCTGGGCAGCGCATGATATCGCCATCGTAAATAACGTCAAATGGTTCCATATCCGGGAATACGGTATCGCTGTGTGCGGAGAATGCTACCAGGTTTTCGCCTGCTTCACAGTGGTACGGATAGATTACGTTCAGAGCACTGTCAATGTAAGCTCCTTTACAGCCCTCTTTCTCATACCAGTCACGGATGAATTCAGCACGAAGTTCCTCGTGGTTGGACGGAGCCGGGATACGGCAGAGAGTGTCGAGAAGTTTGATCAGAGTTTCCTGATTCTCGTCGATGTAAGCTTTTAAATCGGCGCGTAATAATTCGTTCATTTGTACTACCTCCTAATGAATTCGATGTTGCTAGAACTTAAAGGATTTTTTATCTTCCATCACTGGGTCGGATGTGAGTTCGATGCCCAGTTTCTTAAAGATCTTTTTGTCAATGTCAGAGAGCAGGACGGTGGTGTGTACCTGACAGCCGCGAAGTTTCGGAAGCTGCTCCAATGCTTTTTGTGCATTTTCGTCAGTCGCTGCACAAGTAGAAAGAGCGATCAGGATCTCGTCGGTGTGAAGTCTCGGGTTTGTGCTTCCGAGATATTTTACCTTTAATTCCTGGATCGGAGCGATGGACTCCGGAGAGATCAGTTTAATTTCATGATCAATTCCGCCAAGTTCTTTTACTGCATTCAGTAAGAGTGCAGCGGATGCACCGAGAAGCTCTTTTGTCTTTCCGACTACGATGGTACCATTTGGAAGTTCCATGGCAGCAGCCGGAGAACCCAGCTCTTTCGCCAGTTCCTGGGCAACCGGGACAACAGTACGGTCGTTCGGAGTGATCTTCGCCTGTTTCATAATGATCTCAATCTTGTAGGACTCCTCCTTGGAGTGTCCTTCGTCCACAACTTTTTCCAGAGACTGATAGTAGCGGCGGATAATCTCCTGATTGGAAGCATCTCTGCAGGCTGCATCGTCAAAGATGCAGTGGCCGACCATGTTAACACCCATATCTGTCGGGGATTTGTACGGACATTCACCGTAGATTTCCTCGAAGATCGCACTCAGTACAGGGAAAATCTCCACGTCGCGGTTATAATTGACCGTTGTCTCGCCGTAAGCTTCCAGATGGAATGGGTCGATCATGTTCACATCGTTTAAGTCTGCTGTCGCAGCTTCATAAGCCAGGTTGACCGGGTGTTTTAACGGAAGATTCCAGATTGGGAATGTTTCGAATTTGGCGTAGCCGGCTTTGACACCGCGCCTGTGTTCATGGTACAGCTGGGAGAGACAGGTTGCCATCTTTCCGCTTCCCGGACCAGGAGCTGTCACGATCACCAGTGGTCTGGTTGTTTCAATATAATCATTTTTTCCGAAGCCTTCGTCGCTTACAATGTGGCGGACGTTGCTCGGATAACCTTCAATTGTGTAATGGCGGTATACTTTTACACCCATTTTTTCCAGCTTGTTCTTGAACTGTACAATGGCCGGAACGTCGGAGTAGTGTGTGATGACAACACTGCCTACATGAAGACCGCGTTCAGTAAATACGCCAATGAGACGGAGCACGTCCACGTCGTAAGTGATTCCCAGGTCATAACGCACTTTGTTGTTGGTAATATCGGCTGCGTTAATCGCCATGATGATCTCTGCCTGATCAGCAAGCTGCATCAGCATGCGCAGTTTACTGTCCGGTTCAAAGCCCGGGAGGACTCTGGAAGCATGGTAATCATCAAACAGTTTGCCGCCGAATTCCAGGTATAATTTATCACCGAACTGGCTGATACGCTCTCTGATATGGTCAGACTGCATCGCCAGATACTTGTCATTGTCGAACCCCAGTTTTCGCATGGTTCATTTCCTCCTGTTAGTCATAATCTCACATCTTCTATTATCCAACAAAAACTCAATTTTGAATAGTGCTTTTTTGATTTTTTTTCTTCCCAAGACGGATATACTTATGATAAGATATAATTTGAATTGAATTTGTGATTAGTATTTCTAATACGGAAGAGGATCGATGGAAAATGAAGAAAAAATTATTGGCAATTTGTCTGGCCGGACTGATGGGACTGGCAGCCTTGACCGGCTGCAGCCGTTCTGCGGATGAAGATACAGCACCTGCAGAAATAGTGCAGGAGACGACTGAGGAGCCTGCAGAGGCAGAGACCAGTGGTATTAAAGTCATTGAGAATGCCGGCGAAGATAACGATAAGACGATTTCTGTCCGGATTGTAGATAAAAATAATCCGGCACTTCCGGGCCGTATTCCGGAGAAAGTGCGGGGCATTTATATATCCGGACCGATGGCAGGAAGCCCGGGGCTGTTCCAGGATATTCTGGACGATATGGAAAATACAGAGATCAATACGGTAGTCATTGACTTAAAAAATGATGAAGGTCGTATCACTTGTGATATTGATACTCCAATCATCACAGAGATCGGAGCCTGCAAGAATTATGTACAGGATGTTGAGGCACTGATTAAAACATTAAAAGATCGTGGATTGTATGTGATTGCCCGCGTAGTTGCGTTCCGTGATCCGTATCTGGCAGAGAAGAAACCGGAGTGGAGTCTTCACACCGCAGATGGCAGTCTTTACAGAGACAAACAGGGAATGGCCTGGGTGGATCCATATTGCAAAGAGGTTTGGGACTATCTGGTAGAAGTGGGAACTGCCGCGAAGAAAGTTGGTTTTGATGAGGTTCAGTTCGACTATATCCGTTTCTCCACAGACAGTACGATGAAAAATGTCGTGTTTGACGAGGAAGTGACACAGGGACGCTCAAAGACAGATGTGATCACAGAATTCTGTCAGTATGCGTATGAAAATCTGGCGTCTCAGGGACTGTTTGTTTCTGCAGATGTATTTGGAACGATCATCGGAAGCGAGATCGATGCCAATGCGGTTGGTCAGATTTATACCGATATGGCGAAGCATTTAGATTATATTTGTCCGATGGTTTATCCGTCCCATTATGGACCGGGCAATTTTGGACTGGAATATCCGGATAAACAGCCGTACGAGACGATCCTGGGAGCGATGCAGAAGTCCAAGGCTGTGATGGATAAAGCGGCAGATGAGGATGATCATATCCACAATCAGGCGGTCGTAAGACCGTGGCTGCAGGATTTTACAGCCTCCTATCTTGGCGAAGGAAAGTATATCACTTACGGATATGAGGAAGTGCAGCAACAGATCCAGGCTGTTCTGGACGCCGGATATGAGGAATGGATGTTATGGAGTGCTGCAAACCGATATCATTTACACCCGGAGGGGGAAACTGCAGCGGAGTAGAGCAGGAGGCAGACTGAAGCTGCAGGAGAAGAAGAGGAACTATGAAAAACACTAGAACATTACCAGTGCCGGGAGAATTCTACCGGCACTTTAAAAATCGTATGTATCAGATCATTGCCATCGCATATCATTCGGAAACGGAAGAGCCGATGGTGGTATACCAGGCCCAGTATGGTGAGAAAAAGGTCTGGGTGCGTCCACTCGCTATGTTTATGGAAGAAGTGGACCATGTAAAATACCCGGACGTGAGTCAGAAGTATCGTTTTGAAAAGGCAGAAGAGGGAGCGGAAGAAGTGGTGGAATACGCCATGAGCCCGTACTTGCTGGCATTTTTTGATGCCATGGATGAAAAGCATTACGATAAGATGCTGGAGGCGCTTGCCAAACTGGCCGGTCATGCGACTCAAAAGGAAATCGATGACATTTGTATGGTATTGGATATGCAGACCGTCGGCGATGCCGTTGCGGATCAGATTGCTGAGATCCGCCGTCATATCCATATGCTGAAAAAGTTCGATGGAGAGAGACTTCGTTAATGGAACAGGAAATCAGTTTTAATATTGAAGAAGAATTAAAAAAACTCCCGGGTTCTCCGGGAGTTTATATCATGCACGACAAATATGACGAGATCATTTATGTCGGTAAAGCGATCAGTCTGAAAAACCGCGTACGCCAGTATTTTCAGAGCAGTCGCAACAAGACGGCAAAGATTGAAAAAATGGTTTCCAAGATTGCCCGTTTCGAGTACATTATCACGGACTCTGAGTTGGAAGCTTTGGTGCTGGAGTGCAATCTGATCAAGGAACATCGTCCGAAGTATAATACGATGCTGAAAGACGATAAGTCTTATCCGTACATCAAGGTGACGGTGGAGGAGGAATTGCCGAGGGTTTTATTTTCCAGAACCATGAAGAAGGATAAGAGCCGATATTTTGGACCGTATACCAGTGCGGGTGCAGTCAGTGATACCATTGACCTGATTCACAAACTCTGGAAGATTCGCACATGCACCAGAAATCTTCCAAAGGACATCGGGAAAGAACGGCCTTGCCTGAATTATCATATCAAACAGTGTAACGCGCCGTGTCAGGGATATGTTTCAAAGGAAGAATACGGACAGTCCGTGGCTCAGGTGCTGGAATTTTTGAATGGTAATCATAAGCCGGTTCTGTCCATGCTGGAAAAGAAGATGATGGAGGCTTCTGAAGAGATGGAGTTTGAGAGAGCCATCGAATATCGGGAGCTGATCCAGAGCGTGAAGCAGATTGCTGAGAAACAGAAGATCACCAGCCAGTCTATGGAAGACAGAGACATTATCGCCATGGCACGTGACAATGAGGACGCGGTAGTGCAGGTGTTCTTTGTGCGCGACGGTAAGATCATCGGCCGTGAGCATTTTCATGTTTCTGTGGCCACGGCGGAAGATGAAAAGCAGATCATAGGAAGTTTTGTGAAACAGTTCTACGCAGGAACTCCGTTTATTCCGCGCGAAGTCTGGGTGCAGCAGGAATTCCGCGAGATGAAGCTGATTCAGGAGTGGCTGACGAAACGCCGCGGCCAGGGAGTGAAGTTTGTGGTTCCGAAAAAAGGCCAGAAAAACCGTTTGGTGGAACTGGCAGCGAAGAATGCACAGTTGGTATTGGATCAGGACAAAGAAAAGATCAAGCGCGAAGAGCTTCGCACCATTGGAGCCATGAACCAGATTGGAGAATGGCTGGGACTTGAGCATGTGAGACGCATTGAAGCATTTGATATTTCCAATATCAGTGGTTTTGAATCGGTTGGCTCCATGGTGGTTTACGAGGACGGACGTCCGAAGCGAAACGATTACCGTAAGTTTAAGATTAAAACTGTGCAGGGTCCGAATGATTATGCTTCCATGGAAGAAGTGCTGACGAGACGATTTGAGCATGGACTGGAGGAGCTGCGAGAATTGGAATCAACGGAAACAGAAACGAAATTTGGAAGTTTCACACGTTTTCCGGATCTGATCATGATGGACGGTGGAAGAGGTCAGGTTAATGTGGCTTTGAATGTACTGCAGGAGTTGAAATTAAATATCCCGGTCTGCGGCATGGTAAAAGATAACAATCACCGTACACGTGGATTATATTATAATAATGTAGAAATTCCGATCGATCGCTTCAGCGAGGGATTCAAGCTGATCACGCGCATTCAGGATGAGGCTCATCGCTTTGCAATCGAGTATCATCGAAGTTTGAGGAGCAAGGGACAGGTGAAATCGGTGCTGGACGATATTGAAGGAATCGGTCCGGCCAGAAGAAAGGCACTGATGCGTAGATTTCAGTCTCTTGAAGCTGTCCGTGATGCTTCTCTGGAAGAATTGTGTGCCACTGAGGGCATGAACAGGAGAGCTGCAGAGAGTGTGTATACATTTTTTCACAAAACAGAGAGTAACAATTCGAGTGACAAGGAATAAAATGTATGTTACGATAAAATCAAATACGTCAAAAACGGCGGCTCAAGGTATGAAATACCGGAAAGGGGAATAGTATGTACGGAGTTACGATTACTGAAATTATTGATAAAATGGGTTTTCAGAACCTGACACCAGAATTGGATACAGATAAAATCGTGGTTTCTCACCCGGATATCAATCGTCCGGCGCTTCAGCTGACAGGATTTTATGATCATTTTGATAATGAGCGAGTACAGTTGATGGGCAACGTGGAGATGGCCTACCTTTCCGGACTTTCCAGAGAGCACAGAATTGCGATGTACGACAGGCTGATCTCCAGCAAGATTCCGTGTATCGTGTTCTGCCGCAACAGGATGCCGGAAGAAGAGGTTTTGGAACTTTGCGACCATTATGGAGTTCCTTGTCTGCTTTCTTCTAAAACCACATCGGATGTGATGGCGGAGATCATTCGCTGGCTGAAAGCGAAGCTGGCTCCGTGCATCAGTATTCACGGTGTTCTTGTCGATGTATTTGGCGAGGGTGTACTGCTGATGGGAGAAAGTGGAATCGGTAAGAGTGAGGCTGCTCTTGAACTTGTGAAGCGCGGCCATCGTCTTGTCAGTGACGATGTGGTGGAAATCCGCAAAGTCAGTGATGAAACACTGGTTGGAACAGCGCCAAATATTACAAAGTACTTTATTGAGCTTCGCGGCATCGGAATTATCGACGTAAAGACTCTGTTCGGTGTAGAGAGTGTGAAAGATACACAGTCCATTGATATTGTGATTAAGCTGGAAGACTGGGACAAGGACAGAGAGTACGACAGACTCGGATTAGAAGATCAGTATACAGAATTCTTAGGAAATAAAGTGGTCTGCCACAAGATTCCGGTTCGTCCGGGCAGAAACCTGGCGGTTATCGTAGAGTCGGCGGCAGTCAATTACCGTCAGAAGAAGATGGGTTACAATGCTGCACAAGAGCTTTACAAGCGTGTGCAGGACAATATGGCAAGAAAGAATGCAGAGCGTTCATAAAATAAATAGAATCGAGAGGAAATAGCGATTCATGGAAGTTAGAATCAATGAACCGATGATGAAACATACGTCTTTCCGCGCCGGCGGAGCAGCCAGATGGTTTGCAGTTCCGGAAAATGTGGAGGAGCTAAAAGCTGTTCTGGAAGCGTGCAGGAAGGCAGATACACCCTGGTATGTGATCGGAAACGGAAGTAATCTCTTAGTCAGCGACAAGGGATTTCCAGGGGTGATCATCAGCACGGGCAAATTTGACCGTTTAGAGGTAGATGGAACAGAAATTACGGTAGGAGCCGGAGTGATGCTCTCCAGACTGGCGAATACTGCATACAAAGAAGGGTTGACAGGGCTGGAATTTGCGGCCGGTATTCCGGGAACTGTGGGCGGTGCATGTGTGATGAATGCAGGTGCTTACGGTTCTGAGATGAAACATGTGTTAAAGACGGTAACCGTTCTGACAGCAGAGGGAAATGTGGAGACACTTCCGGCAGAGATGCTGGAGCTGGGATACCGAAGCAGCGTGATACCGAAGAAAGGTTATCTGGTGTTAGAGGCAGTCGTTTCTCTTTCAGAGGGAAAGATGGAAGAGATCAAGGCTGTGATGGATGATCTTGCATTTCGCAGAAAAGACAAACAGCCGCTGGAGTTTCCGAGTGCCGGAAGTACATTTAAACGTCCGGAAGGATATTTTGCAGGCAAGCTGATCGAAGACTGTGGCCTGAAAGGGTTTTCTGTTGGTGGTGCACAGGTTTCTGAAAAGCATGCAGGTTTTGTGATCAACAAAGGTGGAGCTGCTGCTACAGATATTTACCAGCTCTGCAAAGAAGTTGAGAAAAGAGTAAGAGCCGAATTCGGCGTATCCCTGGAGATGGAAATCAAACTTCTGGGAGACTTTGAGGAGGAATAAACGTGAGACTGGTCATTGTAACCGGAATGTCAGGCGCAGGAAAGACGATCGCATTGAAAAACCTGGAAGATATGGGGTTTTACTGTGTGGACAATCTTCCGATTCTTTTAATTGAAAAATTTGCAGAACTGACGCTGAGCAGCCGCAATGAGCGGGAGGATATCGCTCTGGGTGTGGATATCCGAAGCGGTGAAGATCTTCCAATGCTGGAAAGCATTATTGATAAATGGAGAGAGAGTTCTTACCCGTTTTCGATTTTGTTTTTGGAAGCGAATGATGAGACTCTGATCAAACGATATAAAGAGACAAGACGAAGCCATCCGCTTTCCAGAACCGGACGGATTGAGACCGGTATTATGAAAGAACGTGAAAAGCTGGGATTTTTACGTGCAAAAGCCGATCAGATCATAGATACCAGCAGAATGCTTACCAAAGAGCTGCGTCAGAGCCTGGAAAAACGATATTGCGAGGGACGGGAAAAGAGCAACCTTTGTATAACGGTTTTGAGTTTTGGATTTAAATATGGAATTCCGGCAGATGCAGATCTGGTGTTTGATGTGAGATTTTTACCAAACCCACATTACGTGGCGGAATTGCGTGCTCACACAGGGGTAGAGTCTTGTGTACAGGAATATGTGATGCAGGGCGGAACAGGGGCTGCATTTTTAGAGAAACTGACGGATATGCTTGGTTTCCTGGTACCGAATTACGATAAAGAAGGTAAAAATCAGCTCGTGATCGCCATTGGATGTACGGGAGGCAAACATCGATCTGTGACAATCGCCTGTGAGGTGTTTGAGCGTTTGAAACAGGACAGACGGTATGAAGTGCATCTGGAACATCGTGATGCGGGAATTGAGGGTAAGTAGTTTGACGGAAGGAGATAAGCGAAATGTCGTTTTCTTCTCAGATTAAAGAGGAATTATCCAGGCAGACAGCGCCGGCGAGACATTGTCAGATCGCCGAGATCGCTGCCATTTTGAGCCTTTGCGGTCGGATCCAGATTTCCGGAGACGACCATTATAGTATAAAAATTCATACGGAAAATGTAACAGTAGCAAGAAAATGCTTTACATTATTGAAAAAAACATTTAATATAGTTACTGATATTTCAATACGGCGGAATGCACACCTTGGAAAAAACCGGATTTATTCGGTTGCTGTGAAACAGCATGACGATGCACTCCGTATATTGAAGGCCACAAAACTGTTGGCAGATGACGGTGAGATCGGGGAGAATCTCAATGTCGTGGGAAACGTGGTAGTACAGAATCCGTGTTGCCGTCGTGCATTTCTTCGAGGCGCATTTCTTGCGTCAGGTTCGATTAGTGATCCGGAGAAATCGTATCACTTTGAGATCGTATGTGCGACCGAACCGAAAGCCAGACAGATTCAGTCGATCATGGCGACCTTTAACGTGGAGGCGAAGATCGTCGTTCGAAAGAAATACTATGTGGTCTATATAAAAGAAGGGAATCAGATTGTCGACATGTTGAATGTCATGGAGGCCCATCTGTCGCTGATGGAACTGGAAAATATTCGCATTGTGAAGGAAATGAGAAGCAATGTAAATCGCCAGGTCAATTGTGAGACGGCCAACATCAATAAAACCGTATCGGCTGCGATGAAGCAGATTGCGGATATTGAGTACATTCGTGATACTGTCGGGTTTGACAGTCTTCCGCCCGGATTGGCAGAAATTGCAAGGGTAAGACTGGAAAAACCGGATGCGACCCTAAAAGAACTTGGGGAAGAGCTGGATCCCCCTGTTGGAAAGTCTGGTGTCAATCACCGGCTTAGAAAGCTCTGTGAGACAGCGGAACGGCTGAGAACACAGGGGACGGGAACCGAAGCAATATAAGCAGGTTTTTGCTTCGCGTGTAATGAGGAGGAGTAATATGACAAAAAGAACAGTGACTATCGAGCTTGCTTCTGGCCTTGAGGCACGTCCAATCGCAATGCTGGTACAGCTTGCGAGCAGCTATGAGAGTAAGATTTATGTGCAGAGCGACAACAAAAAAGTGAATGCAAAGAGTATTATGGGTATGATGACCCTGGACCTTCCGGTCGGTGAGCAGGTGATTATTACCGCTGACGGCGCCGACGAAGAAAAGGCGATCGACGAGATCGAAAAATACCTCAGCAACCATTAATTAATATTTGAATGTGGCAGAGACAGTCTTGAGAGAGGCTGTCTCTTTTTGCTTGCGAAATATAACGTTATCCCTTAAGATAATAAAAGACAGATTTGAGAAAGATGACGGAGGAAGCAGATGGCATTTACACATTTACACGTTCATACAGAGTATAGTCTTCTGGACGGATCCAGTAAAATTAAAGAGCTTGCCGCACGGGCAAAAGAGCTTGGAATGGACAGCATGGCGATCACAGACCATGGTGCCATGTTTGGTGTGATTGATTTTTATCGAGCGGCCAGGGAAAATGGAATCAAGCCGATTTTGGGATGTGAGGTCTATGTGTCTCCTGCCTCCAGATTTGACCGTGAAAATGTAAATGGTGAAGACCGTTACTACCATCTGGTGCTTCTGGCAGAGAACAACGAAGGCTACCAGAACTTGATGAAGATCGTTTCCAAAGGTTATGTGGACGGCTTCTATTATAAACCGCGTGTGGATATGGAAGTACTCGAGCAGTACCATGAGGGACTGATCGCCCTCAGTGCATGCCTTGCAGGTGAGGTGGCAAGATTCCTGCAGAGAGGGCTGTACGAGGAGGCGAAAGCTGCGGCGGAAAAATACCGCAGTGTGTTCGGTGATGGCAATTATTTCTTGGAGCTTCAGGACCACGGGATCCCGATGCAGCGTCAGGTGAACCAGGGGCTTCTCCGTATATCCAGAGAGTTAAATATTCCACTTGTGGCGACAAACGACTGTCATTATATCAATGCAGAAGACTGGGAGCCCCATGATATCCTGCTCTGCATTCAGACCGGTAAAAAGGCAGCAGATGAGAATCGTATGCGCTATGATGGCGGTCAGTACTATGTGAAATCCGAAGAAGAAATGCGTCAGCTGTTTGGCTATGTGCCACAGGCGCTTGAAAATACACACAGGATCGCGGAACGTTGTAACGTGGAGATCGAGTTCGGTGTGACAAAGCTTCCGAAATATGAAGTTCCGGAAGGATTCGACTCCTGGACTTACCTTCAGTATCTCTGCAAGAAAGGATTTGCGGAGCGTTATCCGAATGGTGGAAGGGATCTGGAAGAGCGTCTGGAGTACGAGTTAAATACGATCAAAAATATGGGTTATGTGGATTATTTCCTGATCGTGTGGGATTTTATCAACTATGCAAAGTCCAATGATATTGCAGTTGGTCCGGGCCGTGGTTCGGCAGCGGGCAGTATCGTTTCCTATTGTCTGCGGATCACAGACATTGATCCGATCCGCTATCAGCTTCTTTTTGAGCGATTTTTGAATCCGGAACGAGTATCCATGCCGGATATCGACGTGGACTTCTGTTATGAAAGACGTCAGGAAGTTATTGATTATGTTGTAGAGAAATATGGAAAAGATCAGGTTGCCCAGATTGTGACGTTCGGTACTCTTGCTGCCCGCGGTGTCATCCGCGATGTGGGCCGTGTCATGGACCTTCCGTATGCTCTGTGCGATCAGGTATCCAAGATGGTTCCGGCAGAGCTTAATATTACGTTGGAGCTGGCATTAAAGAAAAATCCGGAGTTAAAGGCACTGTATGATTCTGATGAACAGGTGCACAAGCTGATCGACATGTCCATGCGTCTGGAAGGGCTCCCGAGACACACTTCCATGCATGCGGCGGGTGTTGTGATCAGCCGTACTTCCGTGGACGAATACGTACCGTTGTCCAGAGGCTCCGATGGTACGATTACGACACAGTTCACCATGACCACATTGGAAGAACTGGGCCTCTTAAAAATGGATTTCCTGGGTCTCAGAACTCTGACAGTGATCCAGGACGCAGTCAATATGATCGAAAAGAATCATGGACTCCAAATTGATCTGGAGCACATGAGTTATGATGATAAAAAAGTGTTCGAATCCCTTGGAACCGGAAAGAATGAGGGCGTGTTCCAGCTGGAAAGCGGCGGTTTTAAGACGTTCATGAAAGAGTTGAAACCAACCAGTCTGGAGGATATCATTGCCGGTATCTCTCTGTACCGTCCGGGTCCGATGGATTTCATTCCAAAATATTTAAAAGGAAAGAATGACCGTTCTGCCATTACCTACACATGTCCGCAGTTGGAACACATTTTAAGTCCGACTTACGGCTGTATCGTTTATCAGGAGCAGGTAATGCAGATTGTTCGTGATCTGGCAGGTTACACCCTGGGACGAAGTGACCTGGTTCGCCGTGCCATGTCCAAGAAAAAAGCGTCTGTCATGGCGAAAGAGCGCCAAAACTTCGTTTATGGAAATGAGGAAGAGGGCGTTCGTGGCTGTGTGGCCAGCGGAATCAGTGAATCTGTGGCCAACCAGATTTACGATGACATGACCGATTTCGCAAAATATGCATTCAACAAGTCCCATGCAGCGGCGTATGCGGTGGTTGCATATCAGACTGCATGGCTGAAATATTATTATCCGAAGGAGTTCATGGCGGCTCTGATGACCTCCGTTATGGATAACGTGACAAAGGTTTCCGAATATATCCTCGCCTGCAGAAATATGGGAATTTCCATATTACCTCCGGATATCAATGAGGGATACGGCGGATTCTCCGTTTCCGGAAACAGCATCCGATATGGACTTTCTGCAATCAAGAGTGTCGGTCGATCTGTTGTAGACATGATTATCAAAGAGCGTGAAGACAATGGACCGTTTACAACTTTGGAAGATTTTATAAGCCGTATGTCCAACAAGGAAGTGAATAAGCGAACGCTGGAAAGCTTTATCAAATCCGGTGCCCTGGATTCTCTTCCTGGAACCAGAAAGCAGAAGGGAATCGTGGCTCCGGATCTGCTGGAAAGTAAAGCGAAAGAGAAAAAATCTGCCTTTGAGGGGCAGATGAGTTTCTTCGATTTCGTGGGAGAAGAGGAGAAGAGCAGCTTCCAGATCGCAATGCCTCCGGTAGGTGAATATGAGAAGGAAGAATTGCTGGCATATGAAAAAGAAATACTTGGAATTTATGTCAGCGGTCATCCAATGGAAGAATATCAGGACCTTTGGCAGAAAAATGTGACCGCCAGAACGTCGGATTTCATTGTAGATGAAGACGGAAAAACCATTGTAGAGGATAATTCGATGGTGACAGTAGGCGGAATGATCACAGCTAAAAAAGTGAAGACAACCAAGACAAACCAGTTAATGGCATTTGTCAATCTGGAGGATATGGTCGGTACCGTTGAGGCACTGATATTCCCGAAAGTCTATGAGAAATACAAGCAGCATCTGGTGGAAGATTCGAAAGTATTCCTGCGCGGTCGTGCTTCAATCGGAGATGATCCGGTGGGAAAACTGGTTTGCGAGGATGTAATCCCATTCTCTGAGATTCCGAGCGAACTTTGGATTCAGTTCCAGAATCAGGCACATTATCACCAGGTTTATGATGCAGTCATGGCAGCACTCAGAAACTCTGAAGGTAAGGATCAAGTGGTGCTTTATCTAAAAGAAGAAAAGGCTGTAAAACGCCTGTCTGCCAACTGGGCGGTGGATGCGAGGGGACTGCTCCATGCGGACCTCTGCAGGATCCTCGGTGACTGCAACGTGAAGGTTGTGGAGAAGACCATACAAAAGAAAGTGCGAGATGAAAAAAAATAACAAAATCTGCCGCATCATTAAAGAATCGGAAGTTTCCGGGTTGAAAAATGAGAAAAATGCCCCAGTTGGTGAAAAAAATATCAAGGATTCTGCAAAAAAACATTGTAAAAATGGGTAAAACGTATTAGAATAAGAGCGACTGGATTATTAACTGACAGAAGGATTTTTTTGGAGGACTTATATGACAAAAAAAGAGGTTAAGACAATCGGAGTACTCACGAGCGGCGGCGATGCACCAGGCATGAATGCAGCGATCCGTGCTGTGGTAAGGACAGCTATTAACAAGGGCCTCAAAGTCAAAGGTATTATGAGAGGATATGCCGGTCTGCTGCAGGAAGAGATTATAGATCTGGAAACGACCAGCGTTTCAGATATTATTAACCGCGGCGGAACGATTCTTTATACAGCACGAAGCCAGGAGTTCCGTACAGAAGAAGGACAGAAATTGGGTGCAGAGATCTGCAGAAAACACGGAATCGACGGAATCATCGTGATCGGCGGTGACGGTTCTTTCCGCGGTGCAGGAAAACTTTCTGAACTTGGAATCAACACCATCGCAGTTCCGGGAACCATCGACCTGGATATTGCATGTACAGATTATACAATCGGTTTTGACACGGCGGTGAATACCGCGATGGAAGCCATCGATAAAGTTCGAGACACCTCTACTTCCCATGAAAGATGCAGTATTATCGAGGTAATGGGACGTCATGCAGGACATATTGCGCTTTGGTGTGGTATCGCAAACGGTGCGGAGGATATTCTTCTTCCGGAGCGTTATGACGGAAACGAACAGTATCTGATCAATCGTATTATTGAAAATAGAAAACGTGGTAAAAAACACCACATTATCATCAATGCAGAGGGTATCGGCCATTCTACTTCCATGGCGAGAAGAATTGAGGCTGCGACCGGAGTTGAGACAAGAGCAACGATCATCGGTTATATCCAGCGAGGCGGTACTCCGACTTGCAAGGACCGTGTATATGCATCGATCATGGGTGCCAAGGCGGCGGAACTTATGGCAAGCGGAAAGAGTAACCGCGTTGTCGCATATAAGAATGGCGAGTTCATTGATTATGATATTCAGGAAGCACTGAATATGACGAAGGACATTCCGGAAGAGCAGTATGAGGTCAGTAAGCTGTTAGTCCGTTAATTGATCGGAACAATAGTTCCGGGAGAGTCTGATATCTTTTAGACCAGATGCGGGAAACCGGATCGAATCAGGAGAGGAGCAGAGTGGATGGGAATTAGAGAAGATCAGAAAATTGCTCCATGTTGTGAATTTATGCATGTGCATGAGCATATGGTAGAGAAGGTAAACGAGGTAATGCCAAAAGGAGAAGAGCTGCAGAATCTGGCAGAGTTTTTCCGGGTGTTCGGTGATTCCACGAGGATCCGTATCCTTTATGCACTCAGCCAGTCTGAGTTGTGTGTTTGTGACATTGCAAGTCTTTTGGGCATGGGTCAATCAGCAATTTCCCATCAGCTTCGGATCCTGAAGCAGATGCGGCTTGTGAAATTCCGCAGGGAAGGAAAGAGTGTTTTGTATTCGCTGGCAGACAGCCACATTGAAACAATCCTCGCCCAGGGCATGGAGCATATCGGAGAGTAGAGTGAAACAGTTAGAATCCACATAAGGATAAGGAGATACAATATGGATCATATTGACAGAGAAATACTTCAGATCTTACAGCAAAATGCGAGAACATCGTTAAAGACCATTGCGGAGAAGACATTCCTTTCTTCACCGGCAGTGTCTGCGAGAATTGAGAAGTTGGAGAAGGATCATGTGATTACCGGATATCAGGCACAGATCAATCCCATGAAGCTGGGATACCATATTATCGCATTTATCAATTTAAATGTTATGCCGGAAGATAAACAGAAGTTCTACAAATATGCGGAACCGATTCCGAATATTTTGGAATGCAGCAGTGTGACCGGAGAGTACTCTGTCATGATGAAAGTGGCGTTCGAGAGTACGATGCAGTTGGATCAGTTCCTCGGACAGCTTCAGAAATTCGGTAAGACAAGCACTCAGATCGTGTTTGCGACACATGTGGGTCCGAGAGGCGTGCAGGTTCAGGACTAGTATTACATAGATAGGAGCAGAGAATGATGAAAAAAGATTATCAGGACAAATTATATGCACTGTTGTGTGATATCTGGGGATATTCCGAGACGATGTTCGAGGAGCACAAATCCTGTGCACGCATGGTAGAGTTTTTAAAAGAAGAGGGGTTTGAGGTGCAGACTCCGGTTGCAGATATGGATACTGCATACGTAGGTGTTTACGGCAGTGGTAAGCCGGTGATCTGTTTCCTTGCAGAGTATGATGCGCTTCACGGTATGAGTCAGGCAGCAGATATCTGCAAATATTCTCCGTTGGAGGAGAGAGAGCAGGGTCATGGCTGTGGTCATCACCTTCTCGGAGCAGGTGCCATCGGAGCAGCGATGCTTTACAAAGATTATCTTCAGGAAAATGGCATTTCCGGTACGGTTAAGATCGTCGGATGTCCGGCGGAGGAAGGCGGCAGCGGTAAAGCCTACCTTGCAAGAGCCGGCTTCTTCGATGACGCAGATGTGGCTCTCACATGGCATCCGGACAATTTCCACATGGTTACAACCGGTTCCAGCCAGGCTTGTATCCAGGCGTTCTTTGATTTCCACGGTGTTTCTGCTCATGCGGCAGCAGCTCCGCATCTTGGAAGAAGTGCCCTTGATGCGGTTGAGATCATGGACGTTGGTGCAAACTATCTGAGAGAGCATATTGAGCCGACCGAGCGTCTCCATTATGCAATCGTAAAAACAGGCGGTGAATCTCCGAACGTAGTTCAGGCGGAAGCCCGTGTAAAATATCTGATCCGTTCCACAAGTGCGAAGAAAGTAAAAGCACTTTATGAGCGAGTTTGTGATGTGGCAAGAGGAGCAGCCATGATCACAGGAACAACCGTTGATATTATCTTTGACGAAGGCTTATATGATACGCTTCCGAACTTTGCACTGGAAGATGTATTAAAGGAATCCTTCCTGAAGATCGGTATTCCGGAGTATACAGCAGAGGAACGTGCATATGCGAAGGCATTCAAGGAGTCCTTCCCGCTTGAAAATGCACTGAACAATGTTCCGGGTGCCGTTATTGATATCATGGCTTTGAAAGACAATATTGAACAGTCTGAGCTTTGTGATATTTTTGTGGATCGTATCCATTATGAGACATGCGAGCCGGGCTCCACAGACGTTGGTGACGTAAGCTGGGTACTTCCGACAGCACAGATTTCCACTGCATGTTACAGCCATGGTGCAGGTGCACACAGTTGGCAGTGGACAGGTCAGGGTAAATCCAGCATTGCACTGAAAGGCGCAGTTCTGGCAGCAGAAGTTCTTGCTGATGCAGCTAAGTCTCTTACAGAGAAGCCGGAGCTGATCGAGAAGGCAAAGGCTGAGTTTGCCAAGAGAATGCGTGGACAGAAGTACGAGTGTCTGATCCCGGCAGATGTAAAACCGCATATTTATTCTTAATATGTTTTGTGAATAAAAAAGGTTGTCTTCGTTTTCGGAGGCAACTTTTTTTATTCGAACCTGTTGTGATTTTTTTTCATATGATATATGTGAAGCGAACATAAGGCAGGTTTTTATGATGAGAAAGGTGATCATAGATGCCGGACACGGAGGCGTGGAGCCGGGTGCCATTTTTAATGGAAGAAAAGAGAAGAATGATACGCTGCAGTTGGCCTTTGATCTGGGAAATGCGTTGGAGCGTCGTGGAATTCAAGTAGAGTATACTCGCGTAAATGATGTGTATGACAATCCATATGAGAAAGCAGCTATTGCGAACCAGTCTGATGCAGATTTTTTTATTTCCCTGCATCGGAATGCGATGCCGGTTCCCGGCAGTGCGTCTGGGGTGGAAACACTGGTGTATTCGAAAAACGGGGCGGCCGGGCAGTTGGCGCAGAATATTCAGACTGAACTTGCGAAGATTGGATGGAAGGATTTGGGCGTGATCGAGCGGCCGGGTCTGGTTGTTCTTCGCAATACAAAAATGCCGGCGATTCTGATTGAGGCCGGATTTATTGACAATCCTGTGGATAATACTTTTTTTGATGAAAAGCTTGCAGCCACTGCAGATGCCATCGCGGACGGAGTTGCTATGACGTTCCGGGAGCTGGAGCAAGCTCCACTGTCTGGTGGAGAAGAGCCGGGATTTTATATGATTCAGACTGGTGTATTCCGTAGGAGGGAATATGCAGAAGAAGAGCTGAGAGAACTTCAGGAGCGCGGATATCCGGCTTTTATGATAGTGAAAAATGGATTGTATTATGTGCGCGCAGGTGCATTTCGTAATCTGGAAAATGCAATCGCTCAGGAAAGGCAGCTGAGGCAGCAGGGATTTGCCACTTATATTGTCCGGACGTGAATAATTGTGTTTGGAATTTGCGGGCTGACATGAAGCGGTCTGGAAAAAACGTAAAAATATAAAGAAAAGACTTAAAATTATCTGCAAAATGTGTTATGATATAAGAGACTAGAAACGCGGTCATGGACCGTAAGACAGAACAGAAGAAGGGGGCGTCAGTATGGCTGAAAAAATGATCATTACTATTGGCCGTCAATATGGAAGCGGCGGAGCAGAAGTCGGAAAGAAGCTCGGCGCAAAGCTTGGATTTGATGTATATGACAAAGAAATCCTGAGAATGACTTCAAACGAGAGTGGAATCCGTGAGAGTTATTTCCATCTTGCAGATGAGCGTGCAGGCAAAAAACTTCTTTATAAGATTGTTCAGTCTTTGGTTCCGGAGAATACCAATCCGTCCCTTGGGAACGATCTGGTATCGTCGGATAACTTGTTCCGTTTCCAGTCTTCCGTGATCCGCAAACTGGCTCAGGAGCAGTCCTGTATCTTTATCGGACGCTGTGCAGAGCATGTATTGGCAGAAGAAGAGAATCTTGTGAGAGTCTTTATTCGAGCGGATATGGATGCACGAATTGAGAGAATCCGTCAGAAGGGATATTATGAGGAAGAAGATATTCCGAAGAATATTAAGCGGATGGACAAAGAACGCCGGGATTATCATCGTTACTATACCGGAAAAGATTGGGAATCCATTGAGAATTATGATTTGGTATTGGACTCTACGAAGATTGGTACAGACGGATGTGTTGAGTGCATCATCGATTATCTGAAAGTAAGAGGACTTCTGGAGGACTAGGTATTGCGTGAATGAAAAACGCATGATAGAATATAGGCGGCTGCGCGTTGGTTGCAGCCGCTTTTAAATTTCAGTTTGGAGAAAAGAATGGAACGTAGAACATATCGTGCCGCCATTTTTGATATGGACGGTGTAATTGTGGATAGCGAAATCGTGTATAATGAATATCTTCTGTCATTTGCCCGGACGAAAAATCCGGCAGTGGTAATGGATGATATTAACCCGATGGTGGGACGTACGAAAAAAGACAGCTGGATGATCATGGAACATGCAATTAACAACGGACAGACCTGGGAGGAACTTTACTCTGAGTTCCGAGTGCTGGACATCTATCAGTATGTAGATTATCAGAAGATCTTTCGCCCGGAGGCTATGGTTGTTGTGAAAGAGCTGAAAAAGCGCGGATACCGTGTGGCACTTGCTTCTTCCACAGGACCAAAGTTGATCGCAAGGATCATGGAAGAGACGGGAATGCGCCCATGGTTTGATCTGATTGTCAGCGGCGGACAGTTTAAACAGAGTAAGCCGGATCCGGAGATTTATCATTACACTGCAAAGACTCTGAAGGTGAATGAGGAAGAGTGTTTTGTAATTGAAGATTCCGAAGTGGGAATCGAAGCCGGAAAAGCAGCAGGAATGACGGTTGCAGCACTTCGTGATGACCGCTTTGGCTTTGACCAGGGAAAGGCAGACCATCACATGGATTCTCTGTTGGAGATTTTGGATTATTTACCGTAAAGGAGCAGTGATTATGGAAACAAAAAAAGAAACAGTTGTGCTCTGCGGAGCCAATTCTTATGAGCAGAAGTTTTATTTTAATCAGGAGTTTAAAGCACTTCCGGAAGATGTCAAGAAAGAACTGCAGATCATGTGTGTCCTGTTTACGGAGGATATTGGTGGTGTGATTACACTGGAATTTGAAGAGGGCGGAAGCCTGGAGTTCAAAGTACAGGCGGACGAGCATGATTATCTGTTTGATGAGATTGGCAGTGGTCTGAAAATCCGCCAGTATCAGCGTGAGAAGAGAGAGTTGTTAGAAGGTCTGGAAATTTACTACCGTGTGGTATTCCTTGGTGAAAAGATTGAGGATATCGCAGTCGAAGAGGAGTAAGAGGACACTATGAAACTGAAAATCGGTAATGTAGAGCTTGCCAACAATGTGATTCTGGCTCCGATGGCGGGCGTGACGGATCTTCCGTTTCGCGTGCTCTGTCAGGAGCAGGGCTGCGGATTGGTGTGCATGGAGATGGTCAGTGCCAAGGCGATCCTCTACAAAAACAAAAATACAAAAGAGCTGTTGGAAGTGGATGAGCGTGAGCGCCCGGTATCACTGCAGTTATTTGGTTCTGATCCAAAGATTTTATCGGAGATCGCGGCCAGCCTGGAAGACGGACCGTATGATATCTTTGATATTAATATGGGATGTCCGGTGCCGAAAATTGTTAAGAATGGAGAAGGCTCTGCTCTGATGAAGAATCCGAAGCTGGTAGAGGAAATCCTGACATCTATGGTAAAGGCATTGAAGAAACCGGTAACCGTCAAGTTTCGTAAAGGTTTTGATGATTCCTGTATCAATGCAGTGGAGATTGCAAAAATTGCGGAAGCCAGTGGCGTGGCAGCTGTAGCGGTTCATGGTCGTACGAGAGAGCAGTATTATTCCGGAAAGGCAGACTGGGATATTATTCGTCAGGTAAAGGAAGCTGTCAGTATTCCAGTCATCGGAAATGGCGATGTATTTTCACCGGAGGATGCGAAACGACTGGTGGACGAGACCGGCTGTGACGGTATCATGGTTGCGCGAGGTGCAAAAGGTAATCCTTGGATTTTCAATCAGATCACCACGTATCTGGACACAGGCGTGATCCCGCAGAAACCATCCAAAGAAGAACTGAAAGCGATGATCATGCGCCATGGTCAGATGCTCGCAGAATTCAAAGGCGAAAATATTGCCATGCGTGAGATGAGAAAGCATGTGGCATGGTATACCGCCGGATATCCGAATTCCGCTTCTCTGAGAAATGATATCAATGTGGTGGAGACGATGGAAGGGCTGGGAGAGCTGCTGGAGAGTAGATTGTAGGTTAATTGGATATTTAATTAAGTATACTTAGTGACAAAATAGTCCCGAGTAATCGAAATTTTCAAAAGAACGCGCTTTCGCTCAAAGAATT
>JAZOVL010000186.1:0-10048 GCA_045658685.1 Pilosibacter sp. | reverse complement strand
AGTTCTTCGATGGCATTTTCAAGAAGATTTCCAATAACTGTAATGTAGACATCTATAGGAGCCAGAAGATATTTGTTCATACAGCGGCTGTCAGGCATGAGGTTTAAGACGATTCCAAGTTCCGCAGCATGCATCATTTTACCAATGACCAGTGCACAAATCTGGGAAACACGGAGGCAATCGGCAGTCTGGCGAATGGATTGGCTGGATACCAGGTTGCTGTTGGTGATAAAGGTGATTGCTTTTTCGGTTTCACCGGTCTGGAGATAGCCGAGGATGACATGAAGCTTATTTAAAAATTCATGGTTAAAATCCCGAAGCGTATCTAACATGGATTTTGCACCGGAAAGCTCATCGGACAGATGTTCAATTTCAGAGCGATCATTTAAGATTGTAAGAACTCCCTGAATGTTCGGTGCAGTACCAATGGGAAGTTCACTGTATATAAGCGGTTTGTTTCTTAGCTGACAGTCTTTGTGAGAAACGGAAACTCCGGACTCTAAAATCTGAGCAGCAGATGTGACGGAAAAGAGTTCAGAAACAGGACGGCCGACAATCCCACAATTTTCCGTCAGAAGATTTCTGGCCGCCTGATTGGCAAAGATTACGAAGCCATTTCGATCGGAAGCAATGATTCCTTCTTCCATTGCGTTCAGCACAGTATCCTGCTTTAGATACAGATCCAGAAGTTCCTGCGGGTGATGTCCCATAAGAGAAGTCCGCAGCATATGAATAATGAGATGGGAAATCAAAACACTTGCGAGCAACATGATGGCTAATATGATTAAATAGGCCGGAAATAAAGCTTTTGCCTGATCTGCAATATAGGTAGTGAAAACAGAAACCATCGCAAATCCGATAATGGTACCGTCCTGATTCTTAACTGCGTGAAATGCTCGGCGTTGGGTACCTCTGGTGCCAACTCCGGTCGTAATATAAGGTTCACTTCCATTCAAAATAGGCTGTTCTTCACCATTTAAGAGGGATTCTCCGATTTTTTGCCGGTCTGTATGGTAAAAACGGAGCCCATCTGCATTATAAACATCAATGACATTTAAATCAGAAAAGGTATGGTATACGGAATCGATTTCATTTCGTGCTTCAGCGGTAGGATATCCTAATTCCAGCATATGGATAACCTGATCCATGGAGGAAATATAGGAAGCGACGCTGCTGATGGATTTATCAATTTCCTGCCTTTGTCTTGTAAGATTAAAAGAGAGAGTAATGCTCAGTGAAAGAAATAAAAGAAAGGCAGATAGTGTCAGAAAACTAAGTAAAAGTTGTCTTTCCAGAGTTAATGTTCTGATTTTAGAAATCATTTGACACCTCGCGATCATGCAAAAATTATGTAAATGTATGTTCAGTATAATGAAAACTGTAAAAAGTTTCAAGATAAAGTATCTTTATAAAACCAAAAGCCGGGAAATGCAGGGGGACTGCATTCCCGACTTGTATTTTTCATCAAGAAATGATTGGTTAATATGTAATTTAAAGCAGTCCCTGCGCAATATTCAGGAAAGCTGTGATCGCTACTGCATTCGTTAAATTACTGATGAAACCTCCGATCAGAGGTACAACAAAGAATGCCAGTTTTGAATAGTAATACTGTTCGCACACGGATGTCATAGTAGCCATAGATACCGGTACGGCACCAAGACCAAATCCTGTGTGACCGACGGAGATAATTGCCGCATCGTAGTCATGACCACAAAGGTTAAATGTAACAAAGCGAACAAATAAATAGATAACAACAACCTGAACCATCAGGATTGTGATCAATGGGAGTGCCAGATCAATCAGCTGCCACAGTTCCATTGTTACAATGGACATAGAAACAAAGAGTGCAAGGCAGATTTCTCCGATATTGTCGAGCGTTTCGTACATTGCATCATCGCCTTTGTTAGTCTTGTCCATTGCAAAACGGGCAATGATACCACCCAGCATACACATAACGTGGATCGGAATATTAACATTCGGAAGAATGATCTGACGAATCTGAAGGAGCAGCTGTCCAAGGCCGCATGCAAGCAATAAAATAAACCATGCATTTTTCGCACGTTCGCCATTGAATGCGAAAGATAATTTTCCACTGAAGTTGTCTTCTTTTTCAGCGACATAACCTTTATCAAGATTGTATTTACGAATGAGCTGACGGCCAATCGGACCTCCAATGATACATCCGGAAATAAGGCCAAATGTTGCGGCGGCTACTGCCACTTCAACAGCACCAACACCACCCATTTCTGCTGCGATCGGACCAAAGGAAGCTGCATTTCCGTGTCCTCCGGTAAGTGGGGTAGAACCAGCCATTAATGCGGTAAGCGGGTTCATATCCATTGCAACACCAAGACCGAGTGCAACTGCATTCTGAATCACTGCAAGTACGGCAGCCAGAATGGAGAAGATAATAACCAGTTTTCCACCTTTCTTTAACAGTGCCAGAGAAGCTGCAGTTCCGGACGCTGCAAAGAAGATATTGTAGAAGAAATTGTTCATAACACTGTAGTTCTCCCATTCAAAGGCAACGATGCCAGTCATATAGAGAGCACAGGTGACGATGGAGAGTAAAGTTCCTCCGACAACCGGGGCCGGAATACAATACTTTTTAAGGATCGGTAATTTTTCACGGATCCACTGGCCGAGGTAAATGGCAAGGATTACAACGGCTAACATTTCGAACATGCCAATTTTGATTGTGGTGATTTCCATATTTTTCCTCACTTTCATATCATTTTGATTATGAAGTAAGTATAAAAATGAAGACTGGAAAAGACAATCATAGGTAAGTATTGGAATGCTTTTGTAACTTAAGTACATGAAGGTATCTAATTTATGTTCATAAAATGTTACTGGCAGTTAGTTAAAACAAACCTTGACCAATATTCGATGATACGATATGATAGATTAGAAAAGAAATCTCACGAACATGAGTAAACGTGAGCGTATCAATACAACTTACAATGGGGAAAACAGATACATATGAGGACAAACAAGAATCCTATGACTTTAAAAGATCTGGCAATCGGAAAATCAGCGGTGATCACTGCTGTTGGGGGTGAAGGTGCTCTGCGTCAGCATTTCCTTGATATGGGAATGATTCCTGGAGCGGAAGTGACAGTGGTAAAATTGGCACCGATGGGTGATCCGATGGAACTGCAGATCCATGGCTATGAGCTGACCATCCGAATTGCAGATGCGGAAAAGATCAATATTATTCCGATAGATCTGACAGAAAAAAAAGAGTCGATAACGGCGGCAATCAAAGAAATGGAGCATCCGGGCCTGGGAGAGACTGGAAAATATCACAGCGCGAAGGATGAGGAAGTGCTTCCGGAAGGAACCAAGCTGACATTTGCCTTGATCGGTAATCAGAACTGTGGAAAAACAACACTGTTCAATCAGCTGACCGGTTCTAACCAGCATGTGGGAAACTTCCCGGGCGTGACTGTCGACAGAAAAGACGGTGTGATTAAAGGATATCCCAATACGGTCGTGACAGACCTTCCGGGTATTTATTCTATGTCTCCGTACACAAGTGAAGAAATCGTATCCAGAAATTTTGTATTGCAGGAAAAACCAACTGCGATCATCAACATTGTGGATGCGACAAATATTGAGAGAAACCTCTATTTATCCATGCAGCTTCTGGAGATGAATATTCCGATGGTTATCGCATTGAATATGATGGATGAAGTACGTGGAAATGGTGGCTATATCGATGTGAATGCCATGGAGCAGCTTCTCGGTGTTCCGGTCATTCCGATTTCTGCGTCGAAGAATCAGGGTATTGATGAGCTGGTCAGACATGCGGTTCATGTCGCATATTATCAGGAAAAGCCATTGAGACAGGATTATTGCGATGAGAGTGATCATAAAGGCGCGGTCCACCGTTGTCTCCATGCGATCACACATCTGATTCAGGATCATGCAGAGGCAGCGGGACTACCGGTTCGATTTGCTTCCAGTAAACTGGTTGAGGGCGATGAACTTATTTTAAAGGGGCTTCGCCTGGAACAAAATGAGATTGAAATGTTAGAGCATATTGTGGCGCAGATGGAAAAAGAGCGTGGATTAGACTGCAGCGCCGCGATTGCAGATATGCGATTTTCCTTTATTCACAAAGTATGCAGCCAGACGGTAGTAAAGGCGAAAGAAAGCAAAGAGCATATGCGAAGCCGCAGGATTGACCAGTTTCTGACCGGAAAATATACGGCGATTCCTGCATTTATCCTGATCATGGTCGGTGTGTTTTACCTGACATTTAATGTGATCGGTGCATGGCTGCAGGAGATTATGGAAATCGGCGTAAACTGGGTGATTGAAATGATTGCCGCTATGATGGTTTCCGCAGGTGTCAATGAAACGCTTCAAAGCTTAATTGTAGATGGTATCTTCGCAGGCGTGGGAAGTGTCATCAGCTTCCTTCCGATCATTGTGACTCTGTTCTTCTTCCTGTCCATGCTGGAAGACAGTGGCTATATCGCCAGAGTTGCGTTTGTGATGGATAAGCTTCTTCGAAAAATCGGTCTTTCCGGACGAAGCATTGTTCCGATGCTGATTGGTTTCGGATGTACCGTTCCGGCGGTTATGTCTACAAGAACATTACCCAGTGAGCGTGACCGTAAGATGACAATTCTTCTGACTCCGTTCATGAGCTGTACTGCCAAACTTCCGATTTATGCATTCTTTGTAGATGCATTCTTCCCGGAAAACGGCGGCCTGATCATGTCCGGACTATATGTATTGGGAATTATCGTTGGAATTGTTATTGCATTGTTATATAAGGGAATTTTATTCCGTGGCGAGGCAGTTCCGTTCGTGATGGAACTTCCAAACTACCGTCTGCCGAGTGCGAAAAATGTGATTCAGCTCCTTTGGGAGAAGGCGAAAGATTTCTTACAGCGTGCATTTTCAGTTATTTTACTTGCAACGATTGTGATCTGGTTCTTACAGAGCTTTGATATACATATGAACATGGTAGCATCTTCCGAAGACAGTATTTTAGCTATGGTTTCCGGACTTCTTGCGCCGCTTCTTGCGCCGATCGGACTTGGAGACTGGAGAATCTGTGTAGCACTGATCAGTGGTTTCATGGCGAAGGAAAGTGTTGTTTCTACGCTGGAAGTTCTCTTTGTCGGAAGTGTAGGAGCAGCAATGAGCCCGTTAAGTGCAGCTTCCCTTCTGGTATTCAGTCTTTTGTATACACCGTGCGTAGCAGCCATTGCAGCCATCCGACGTGAGATGGGCTCCAAGTGGGCAGTTGGCGTAGTGGTTTGGCAGTGCGTGATCGCATGGGCAGCAGCATTGCTGGTTCGAATGATTGGAATGATGATGGGCGTTGTGTAAGTGTTTGAATGAAATGTGGATATTTAATTGAGTCAACTTGGTAATAAAGAGTCCCAGGCTGGCAGGAATTTTCAAGCGGACACGCTTTCGCTCAGAGAATTTACGTAACGGTACTAAGGCGCTAAAGCGCTAAGTACCGACGAAATTCTATGGTCCTTCTTGAAAACACCTGTCATCCTGGGACTTTTTTCATAGCCAAGTTGCCTCAATTAAATCCACACTTTACTTAGTCTCCATCTGCAATCTTCTTCAATTCCTCGTCTTTAACAATCCGATACCCATGTGGAGTTTTCTCTAAAATGCCGGTTTTCACAAATTCAGCCAGCACATAAAGCAGGTGACGATAGGTGACGCCCAGATAAGCAGCGGTTTCCGTGTGCCGCTCCCGGTACAGTCTATTGTTAGCAGTCAGTAAAATAAAAGATGCCAGTTTTGCCTTAAGCGGATAGGCCTGATTGCGAGAGTAATTCCGGACATCAGTTAAAGTTTTATGACTCAGAAATTTACAAAGATTCCGCAAGAAAACAGCATCGTTCAGCAACAGTGTTTTGCAAGAAAGGCTGATAGAAAAACAGAGGCAAGAACTGACTGCTGTCACTCCGTGACAAGCATCTTGGTCATTTACCATTTCCATCTCACCGATAAAACAGGGGGCTTCCATAAAATTAATTAAAGAGACAGTTCCGTTTTTGTGGGTGATAAACACTTTGGCACGCCCACTTAAGAGGAAATACAGATGTGTTGGTTTTTCACCTTCCTGTAAAATGATATCATCTGGATCGAAGTGGACCAGACTGGCGTATGGGCGAATGTCAAAGCTGAAAAGCTGATCGAAATCGTACTGTATCCAATATTCATCTGACATGCTTTGTGAACAAATCTGTTTCATAAACACCCCCGTAGTATAAAAATGTGAGAAATATCATATCCATTATATCACGATTTCGTGTATAATCAAAAGAAATAGAAGAATGAAGGAGATCATATGGAACCAAGAAAATTGTTGGAAATACTGGATGTGGCAGAGCGGTTGAAAGATGCGACCCGGCATTGTTATACAAGAAACGGAAGACATGAGAGTGTTGCAGAACACAGTTGGATGATGACCTTAATGGCATTTTTTCTTCGTGAAGAATTTCCGGATGTAGATATGGACAAGGTCATTGAGATGTGCATCATCCATGATTTAGGTGAAGCTTTTACAGGGGATATTCCGACGTTTGATAAAACCGATGCAGACGAAGCAAAGGAAGAAGCATTGCTTTACGGTTGGGTGAAATCTCTCCCGGAGCCATTCGCAGAAAAAATGCTGGCATTGTATGACGAGATGGCAAAACGTGAAACAAAGGAAGCCAAAGTCTATAAGGCAATTGATGGTCTGGAAGCGTTAGTGCAGCATAACATTTCAGATCTATCGACCTGGATTCCGAAGGAATATGAGCTGAATAAGACTTATGCGGATGATAAGGTGGCTTTTTCAGAATATCTGATGGAATTGAGAAAAGAAGTAAGGAAGGATACGTTGAAGAAACTCGATGTTAAATAAAGATCCTCGATGAGGGTCTTTATTTTTGCCTAAAAGCCGTGAATTTATTTGTGTTTGTCCGTTTGTATTTGAAAAAAGAAACCATACTAAAAGCAAAACATAAGTATTTTCGAAAGGACAGGATGCGATGAAAAATCGATTGAACCATGAAACAAGCCCTTATTTACTGCAGCACGCCGACAATCCGGTTGCATGGTATCCCTGGGGTGAGGAGGCGTTTGAGCAGGCAAAAGCAGAGGATAAGCCGGTCTTTTTAAGTATCGGATACAGCACCTGCCACTGGTGCCATGTCATGGCCCATGAAAGTTTTGAGGATGAGGAGATTGCAGAGATTCTGAATCGGAATTTTGTGGCGGTTAAGGTTGACAAAGAGGAACGGCCGGATATTGACAGTATCTATATGTCAGTATGTCAGGCATTAACAGGAAGTGGCGGCTGGCCGACAACAGTCTTTCTCACGCCGGACCAGAGACCGTTCTTTGCAGGAACGTATTTTCCGAAAACATCCAGATTTGGGCAGGTAGGATTGAAGGAACTGCTTCTGGCTGTCAATGAAAAATGGAAGAATAACCGAGAGGAACTGCTTCAATCCGCAGATTTTGTGATCACTCATTTGGAACATCAGGCATTGCTGACGGCTTCTCGTTATGAAAAAGGGACGCTGGACAGCAAAATAATCGAGGATGCATTCGAATTGTACAAACGATCTTTTGATGAACAGTTTGGCGGATTTGGGCCGGCACCAAAATTTCCCGCACCCCACAATCTGTTGTTCCTGATGCGGTACTATGAAAAGAATGGCGATCAGGAGGCTATGAATATGGTGGAAAAGACGTTGCTTCAGATGTACCGGGGTGGAATCTTTGATCACATCGGAGGCGGTTTCAGCCGGTATTCTACAGACCGATATTTTCTGGCTCCGCATTTTGAAAAGATGCTGTACGATAATGCGTTGCTGATTCTTGCATATTGTAAAGCATATCAGATCACGAAGAATCCGGTATACTGCAGGGCAGCGGAGAGAACGGCCTCCTATATCAGGCGGGAAATGACATCTGTGGAAGGCGGATTCTACAGTGCGCAGGATGCTGACAGTGAAGGTGTGGAAGGAAAGTATTATCTTCTGGAACCGTCTGAAATTGTCCGGGTGCTGGGAGAAAAGGATGGAACTGATTTTAACAGATTCTTCGATATCACGGAAAAAGGAAACTTTGAGGGAAAGAATATTCCGAATCTTCTGAAGAACAGCCATATCAATGAAACGATGGAGACTTGTCTGCAAGCCGTCTTCGACTACCGGAAAAAGCGGTATGCACTTCATCTGGATGATAAGATACTGACGTCATGGAATGGTCTTATGATTGCAGCTATGAGCCATTTATACCGTGTCACAGGAAATCCGGATTATCTCAAAATGGCAGAAGATGCACAAGCGTTTATTCTGGATAAACTTTGTGAGGATGGAACATTGTATATCAGTTACCGAAGTGGAAAGCGCAGCGGAAAAGGACTTCTGGATGACTATGCCAATGAGATTTTTGCACTTCTCGCTTTATATGGGGCCGCTTTGGACAATCGGTATCTGGAACAGGCACTGGAATTTTGCGATCGGGTAATTTCTGATTTTTATGATGAGGAGCAGGGCGGATTTTTTCTGTACGGAAGGGAGCATGAACAACTGATCTTGCGTCCGAAAGAGACTTATGACGGTGCAGTTTTCAGTGGGAATTCCGCTATGGCATATAACCTGGTGCAGTTATATTATCTTACCGGGGATGAACGGTTGGGAGCGTTGGCGGAGCGGCAGCTTGGATTTATGAGTGCGGAGAGTTCTCGTTATCCGGCAGGATATGCGATGTTCCTCGTGGCATTGTTGGATTATCTGGATCCGCCGGAGAAGATAACGGCAGTGCTGAAAGACCGAAAGAAAATGTCGGAGCTTCCGCGCCGGATTCCTTTGGGAACCGTGGTGCGTGTCATAGACAGACCGACGGAGGAATTTCCGTTAAAGAATGATAAAATGACCTTTTATGTATGCCGTGGTCATGCCTGTCAGCCACCGACGAATGAATTAGAATAGAATGCAAATCGACACCCCTGATATCGAAAAAACTTGATATCAAAGGTGTCGATGTTTCTTTATTTCGGCTCTTTGCCTTCTCCGAAGATTCGGATCATTTCTCTTGTCAGACTGATTCCGTCATCTTCAGCCGGAAGCTCAGATCTGTCAAACCATTCTGCAGTTGCCAATTCTTCTTTGTCCAGATGTACCACATCATCACCGTCCAGGTCGCAGAAATAACCAACAGAAAGATTGCCTGCGATACCCCATGGCTGGCTCTTATAGTAGCGGATATTCTTGACTTTCAGACCAACCTCTTCGAGAACTTCACGAGCAACTGCTTCTTCCGCAGTTTCACCAATCTCAATAAATCCTGCAAGAAGACCATATCTCTTGTAGTTGCGGTTGGCATATGTGCTGAGCATCAGTTTGTCGCCGTTTGTCAGGCCGATGATCGCAGCCGGAGCGATACGTGGGAAGATCAGGTTTCCGCAATTCGGACAGCGCATCATACGTTCTTTTTCGTCATGAACCGTTGGTGTCGCACAGTTTCCGCAGTAGCGGTTCACGCGATACCAGTTGTACAGATGCCATGCGGTCATCATTGCGAAACAAATGTTTTTTGAAGTTCTCTGGCGCAGAGACATTGCCGGTTCATAGGTATAGTAAGTGTCGGTCATATCGCCGGCCTCACCCATCCATAGGAAGTAGCGGTCTTCCTGCATTGTGAAAATATACTGTACCTCGTCTTCATGCCAATGGCTCCAGTCTTTACTCCACTCCTTTACCTGCGCCCAGGTCGGAAGGGAAAGCTCATCGTTGCTCTCGCGGTGCACCAGCATGCCTTTTCCCTGCACGCAGATAACGATATCATTGTCATTTGGAGTTTCTTTGTGGTACTGGTTATCCAGACGACCATAATCAAGATCTTGTAACATGGTATTGCTCCTTTTGTAATCGTGGCATTATATCAGCAGTTTTCACTGCCAAGTTCCTAGAAATATTGTATTAAGGGATTGATTTTTTGTCAATCATACAGTGCGCGTTCTAAAATACATATATTTTATTTGCCCTCACAAATGAAAACTGAT
>JAZOVL010000185.1:0-3777 GCA_045658685.1 Pilosibacter sp. | reverse complement strand
TGCATCGGCAGGAAGCATGGTAGAATTAATCTCTCTTCCTCCTGTTACCGCGTAGATCAGGAAACGCTCACCACCCTGCGGATACTTTGTCTGCAGCGGGCATACCGTAATCTTCGGCTCATCTTTCACAAGCTCCTGAAGTTTTTTGATCGCCTCCGGCTTATTTTCCTCAATACCGATCACGCCCTTCGCATTGTCGAATAATTGAAGTATAACCTTCAGACCACCAACCAGTTTCTCCGGCTGCTCCATCATCACACGATAATCGGATGTCAGATACGGTTCACACTCTGCCGCATTCACGATTACGTAGTCGATCGCATTCTCATCCTTTGGAGTAAGTTTTACGTTCGTTGGGAAACCTGCACCGCCGAGACCTACAATTCCGGCCTCTTTTACGATATCACGGATTTCCTGTTTGGAAAGCTTCGTATAATCTCTCTTCTCTCCAAAACCTTCAATTGTTTTGTATTCACCGTCATTTTCAACAATGATAGACTGCAGAATACTGCCATTGGCAACGAGACGCGGTTCAATACCCTTTACAATACCGGAAACGGAAGAGATCACGTGCGCGGACACAAATCCGCCTGCCTCCGCAATTTTTTGACCTACTAAAACCTGATCGCCTTTTGCCACGATTGGTTTTGCAGGAGCACCGATATGCTGGGAGAGAGGAAATGCCAACTCTTTACCAGGGTAAATAACCTGAATCGGCTTATCGGCAGAAAGTTCTTTTCCCTCATACGGGTGAATACCGCCTTTAAATGTGCTCAGACCCATCTAACAAACCTTCTTTCTTTAAATTAAAGTATAAAATTTAATCTTCTTGAGTATAACACATTTACCGCTTTAACGCAATCACTTGTCAGCGTGAGAATTTACAAAATTTTAACATTTCTACTCATGTTTTTAAAAAAATACAAGTTATGCCCTCATTTTCAGGCCAAAAAGCAAGCAGATGCGTTATTTAATTAACAACACATCTGCTTTTCGAAATTTTTAGTCAAAAATGGACTTCCTGTTCCTTTTAATCCAACTCAACCAGTCCGGTATAAAGTTCGTAATAACGCCCCTTCTGTCTCAAGAGATCTTCATGATCTCCTCTTTCAATGATCTCTCCCCGCTCCAATACCATAATCGCATTGGCATTACGTACCGTAGAAAGTCTATGGGCAATTACAAAGGTGGTTCTATCTGCCATAATGCGGTCCATACCTCGCTCGATATGCTTCTCAGTTCTGGTATCGACGGAACTTGTCGCTTCATCAAGAATCAGGATCGGAGCTTTTGAAACAGCCGCTCTCGCAATATTCAGAAGCTGTCTCTGACCCTGGCTCAGGTTCGCACCGTCATTCTCAAGTACAGTATCGTATCCCTTTGGAAGTCGCATAATAAAAGAATGTGCAGAAGCTGTTTTCGCCGCCTCAATAACTTCTTCGTCGGTTGCATCCAGGCGGCCATATCGAATATTTTCCATAACTGTTCCAGTAAACAAATGTGTATCCTGAAGAACCATAGCAATATTCTTACGAAGCTCATCACGCTTAATATGACGAATGTCCACACCATCAATGGTAATCGCACCATCCTGAATATCATAGAAACGATTGATCAGATTGGTAATCGTCGTCTTACCTGCACCTGTGGAACCAACAAATGCAATCTTCTGGCCCGGTTTTGCATAAAGGCTGATATCTTTCAAAATAACTTTATCCGGATTGTAACCGAATGTCACATGCTCCAATGCCACATGACCTTTCATGCCTTCCATAGAAACTGCATCCGCATCATCTGGAAGTTCCGGCTCCGCATCCATGACTGCAAATACGCGCTCTGCACCCGCAAGTGCAGAGAACACGTTTGTAATCTGCATGGAAATCTCATTGATCGGTCTGGAAAACTGCCTGGAGAAGTTCAGGAATACTGTGAGACCTCCCACATCAAATCCCTTTATAACACAAAGAAGACCTCCCACGCAGGCTGTCAGTGCATAGTTAACCTGGCTGAGACCATTCATAACAGGTCCCATCAATCCACCGAGGAACTGTGCTTTGATCTGCTTGTTACGAAGATCTTTATTGAGAATGTCAAATTCCTCCTCTGCAATCTCTTCATGACAGAATACTTTTACAACCTTCTGACCGGTGATCGTCTCTTCGATATATCCATTCATGGCACCGAGAGCCGCCTGCTGTGCACTGAAATATTTACGGCTTCGGCTTGCAACAAAGCCGCCTGCTCTCATGATAATCGGAATCATAACAATCGTTACAATGGTCAGATATACGTTTGTGTACAGCATCAGTGCAAATGTACCGATGATACTCAACAACCCAGAAAACAGCTGTACCAACGTATTGCTGAGCATGTTTCCAATGGTATCCACATCATTGGTAAAACGGCTCATCAGATCACCATTGGCATTGGTGTCGTAAAATTTCACCGGAAGATTCTGCATTTTTTCAAACAAATCTGTACGGATTTTTAACAACGCGCCCTGAGCGATCGTCACCATGATCCTTGACTGGAGATAGTTGGCCACAACACCAACCAGATAAATGCAGCCAAGCACTGCAAGACCACCTGCAAGACCGGAAATGCTGCCTTTGCTTCCGTCACTCGGTACAATATAAGTATTGATTAATGGCCTTAACATATAAGAACCTGCCAGTGTGGCAAGGGTATTTGCAAGTACACAGATGTATGCAAGGATCATTTTATATTTATCCTGCTCTATATAGGATAGAAGACGTACGATCGTTTCTTTGCTGTGCTTTGGTCTTCCGCCGCCTCTCGGTCCCCCCGGACCACCTGGACCACCCGGTCCCCTTCCCGGACCTGGTCCCATTCCTCTTCCCGGAGCGCTGGCCATACGATTACCATATCTCTGTTTTAAACTTTTTTCTCTCTCTGCGGTAGTCATTAAGCCATCACCTCCTTTGCCTCTTCGATGGCAGCCGCACTTCCCATCTGAGAACCGATCTGAGTTGTATAAATCTCCTCATATGCTTCACAAGTTTTAATCAGTTCCTCATGAGTGCCCATACCGATCACTTTTCCGTCGTCCAGAACCAGAATCAGATCTGCATCCTGAATGGAAGAGATTCTCTGTGCAATGATCAGTTTTGTAGTATCTTTTAATTCATTTGTAAAACATTCACGAATCTTTGCTTCTGTTGCTGTATCAACTGCACTGGTAGAATCATCAAGAATCAAGATCTTCGGCTTCTTAAGAAGCGCTCTTGCAATACAGAGCCTCTGCTTCTGACCACCGGATACATTGGTACCACCCTGGTCCAGCATCGTGCCATATCCAAGATTAAATGCAGTGACAAATCCATCTGCCTGAGCACTTTCTGCCGCAGCACGAATTTCTTCCATAGATGCATCCTCATCGCCCCACTTCAGATTCTCTTCCACAGAACCGGAAAACAACACATTTTTCTGCAATACCATACCTACACCGTTACGCAGATTTTTGAGGGAATATTCGCGAACATCGACTCCATCCACAAGCACCTGACCCTCAGAAACATCATAAAGTCTCGGAATCAGCTGCACCAGAGAAGTCTTGCCGCTTCCGGTTGATCCGATAATACCGATGGTCTGACCTGGCTCTGCAATAAATGATACGTGTTCAAGCACCGTCTCACTTCTGTCATTTTCCCCTTTATATGCAAAACTGACATTTTTGAATTCGACACGCCCTTCTTCTACGATTTTATCTTTGCGGGACGCATTGTCATCATTCAGATCAATCTCCGTATCCAAAAC
>JAZOVL010000184.1:0-4305 GCA_045658685.1 Pilosibacter sp. | reverse complement strand
AGGTAAAACCTGGTTTGTATAAGATTGTAATTTTTATATAATAAGGAGAATCTACTATGGAGAAGAAACTTGTTTACACCGGTAAAACAAAAAACGTTTATGCGCTTGAGAATGGCAACTATCTTTTAAAATTTAAAGATGTCTGCACAGGTAAAGATGGCGTATTTGTTCCGGGTGTGTACGCTGTTGGTCTGACAATTGATGGTGTGGGTGATGTAAACCTTCGTATGTCCATCTATTTCTTCGAGAAGATCAATGCAGCAGGAATCAGAACACATTATGTAAACGCAAACCTTGAAGATACAACAATGGAAGTACTTCCGGCAAAAGTATTCGGCCAGGGTCTTGAAGTTATCTGTCGTCATAAAGCCGTAGGCAGCTTCATCCGTCGTTATGGTCAGTACATCGAGGCTGGCGCAGATCTTCCGGCTTACGTTGAGACAACATTCAAGAATGACGAGTTAGGTGATCCGCTCGTAACAAAAGATGCTCTTGCAGCATTAGGTGTTATGACAGAGGCTCAGTATGACTCTATGAAAGACATGACACAGAAAATCACACAGATCGTTGCTGATGACCTGAAAGAAAAGGGTATGGTTCTCTACGACATCAAATTCGAGTATGGTTATGACGCTGACGGAAACGTAATGCTCATCGATGAGATCGCTTCTGGCAATATGCGTGTATACAAAGATGGTCAGTATATCGATCCGATGACTCTTTCTGAACTTTTCTTTGCTTAATATTTTGATATTGGAAACTATTTTATACAAGGATAAATTATAGCGAGGTAACTAAAAATGGCATTTTATTATTCCGAACCGTCCCGCACATTTAATGAATATCTGTTAGTTCCGGGATTTTCTTCTAAAGAATGCACACCGGCGAATGTATCCCTGAAGACTCCGGTTGTAAAGTACAACAAGCGTGCAGGCGAAGAGTGTCCGTTAACTATGAATATCCCGATGGTATCTGCTGTTATGCAGTCCGTATCCGGCGAAAACATGGGTGTGGCACTTGCAAAAGAAGGCGGTATCGCATTCATTTATGTTTCCCAGCCGATCGAGCAGCAGGCTGAGATGGTTCGTAAAGTTAAAAATAACAAAGCTGGTTTCGTAGTGAGCGATTCCAACTTACGTGTAGATAACACAATGGCAGAAGTGGTTGCTCTCAAAGAGCGCACAGGCCACTCTACAATGGCTGTTACAGATGATGGTACAGGCACAGGTAAATTACTTGGTATCGTTACAAGCCGTGACTACCGTGTAAGCCGTATGGATCCGTCCACTCCGGTATCTGCATTTATGACTCCGTTAGAGAAGCTTGTATATGCTCCGGAAGGAACAACATTAAAAGAAGCGAACGACATTATCTGGGAGCACAAATTAAATGCTCTTCCGATCGTTAGCAAAGAGGGTAATCTGGTTTCTTTCGTATTCCGTAAGGACTATGATTTCCATAAGAGCAATCCGTTAGAGTTATTAGATGCTGACAAACGTTATATCGTTGGTGCAGGTATCAATACTCGTGACTATGCTGAGCGTGTTCCGGCTCTTGTAGAGGCTGGTGTTGACGTTCTCGTTATCGACTCTTCCGAGGGTTATTCCGAGTGGCAGGCTATGACTTTAAAATGGATCCGTGATCATTACGGTGACAAAGTAAAAGTTGGTGCAGGTAATGTTGTTGATGGCGAAGGTTTCCGTTATCTTGTAGAGGCTGGTGCAGACTTCGTTAAGATCGGTATCGGTGGCGGTTCCATCTGTATCACACGTGAAACAAAGGGTATTGGCCGCGGTCAGGCTACAGCTGTTATCGATGTAGCTGCAGAACGTGACAAATATTATGAAGAAACAGGTATCTATGTACCGATCTGCTCCGATGGTGGTATCGTACATGATTATCATATGACTCTGGCGCTTGCTATGGGTTCTGACTTCTGCATGTTAGGTCGTTATTTCTCCAGATTTGATGAGTCCCCGACAAGCAAAGTTCTTGTAAATGGCAGCTACATGAAAGAGTACTGGGGCGAAGGTAGTGCGCGTGCTCGTAACTGGCAGCGTTATGACCTCGCCGGAGGTGGCAAGCTCAGCTTCGAAGAGGGTGTAGACTCTTATGTTCCGTACGCTGGTTCTCTTTCTGATGGTGTTGCTGTAACTTTAGCTAAAATTCGTTCCGCAATGTGTAACTGTGGTGCGTTAACTCTTCCGGAGTTACGCGACAAGGCGAAATTAACTCTTGTTTCCGCAGTTTCTATCGTTGAGGGCGGTGCACATGATGTACAGCTGAAAGATGCTTCCACAGCGAAATAATTATAACTAATTTAGGAAGAACTCTTCGCTGAAAATATGTTTGCGGCTGACGGATGATTTCGTCAGCCACATAGTTTAAAGAAAGTAGGAGAATTCTAATGTCTTATAAGTCTGATATTGAAATTGCACAGGAGTGCGCAAAAAAGAAAATTACTGAAATCGCAGTTGTTGCGGGTGTTGAAGATAAATACCTGGAACAGTATGGTAACTACAAGGCAAAAGTTGATTATGCTCTTTTAAAGGATAAGGCAGACGAACCGAATGGTAAGCTGATCCTTGTAACAGCGATCAATCCGACTCCGGCCGGTGAAGGCAAGACTACTACAACTGTTGGTCTTGCAGATGGTCTCCGTAAAATTGGTAAAAAGTCTGTTGTTGCACTTCGTGAGCCGTCTCTTGGTCCGGTATTCGGTGTGAAGGGCGGCGCTGCAGGCGGCGGCTATGCGCAGGGGGTTCCGATGGAGGATATCAACCTTCATTTCACAGGTGATTTCCATGCGATCGGTGCTGCAAATAACCTGCTTGCTGCAATGTTAGATAACCACATTCAGCAGGGCAACAGCCTTGGCATTGATCCGAGAAAGATCACATGGAGAAGAGCTGTTGATATGAATGACAGACAGCTGAGAAATATCGTAGATGGCCTTGGCGGAAAACCGAACGGAACTCCGCGTGAAGATGGCTTTGATATCACAGTTGCGTCTGAGGTAATGGCAGTGCTCTGCCTTGCAAGCGATATCACAGACTTAAAGGAAAGACTTTCCAGAATTATTGTTGCATATACTTATGACGATAAGCCGGTAACTGCAGGTCAGTTAAAGGCGCAGGGTGCAATGGCGGCGCTCTTAAAAGATGCTTTAAAACCGAATCTGGTTCAGACTCTTGAAGGCACACCTGCATTCATCCATGGTGGTCCGTTTGCAAATATCGCCCACGGATGTAACTCTGTTACTGCGACAAGAATGGCTATGAAGTTAGGCGATTATGCTGTAACTGAGGCTGGTTTTGGAGCTGACCTTGGTGCTGAGAAGTTCCTTGATATCAAGTGCCGTATGGCTGGTCTGACACCATCCGTAGTTGTTGTGGTAGCAACTGTACGTGCTCTTAAGCATCACGGTGGTGTTGCGAAAGCAGATCTCAACAACGAGAACCTTGCAGCTCTCGAAGCGGGCCTTCCGAACCTTCTTCAGCATGTGGAGAATATCACAAAGGTATTTAAATTACCGTGTGTAGTAGCGATTAATGCATTCCCGACAGATACTGAGGCGGAGTTAAAGCTTGTTGAAGAGAAGTGTCATGAACTTGGCGTTAACGTGGCCCTTTCCGAAGTTTGGGCAAAGGGCGGCGAAGGCGGAAAAGCACTTGCTGAGGAAGTGGTAAGACTCTGTGAAGAGCCGAATGACTTCACATTCAGTTACGAGGACAATATGTCCATTATGGAAAAATTAAACGCGATTGCGACTAAGATCTACAGAGCTGACGGTGTACAGCTGGTTGGCAATGCTGTAAAGCAGATCAAACAGCTTGAGGAGCTTGGATTTGGTGATATGCCGATCTGTATGGCAAAGACACAGTACAGTTTCTCTGATGACCAGAAGAAACTGGGTGCTCCGAGAAACTTTACCGTTCAGGTTCGTAACCTGAAAGTATCTGCAGGCGCAGGTTTCATCGTTGCTCTCACAGGTGATATTATGACAATGCCGGGTCTCCCGAAGGTTCCGGCTGCTGAGAGAATCGATGTAGATGAAAACGGCGTGATCAGTGGATTGTTCTAAATGTGGATTTAGGTTAGTAAAAATAAAATAGAAGTATCTGTAGAAAATTCCCGTACTATCTCAAAAACGGCTGACTACCCTTGCTTCACTTCGTTTTATTCGCCCTTACGCCGATCGCGATAAGGACGTTTGCGATCTCTGTAAGGGCGCAAAACTTGTGAAGCTCAGTCGTTCAGCCTATCATTTGAGATATGTACGGGATTTTCTATCAGATACTATTT
>JAZOVL010000183.1:0-2992 GCA_045658685.1 Pilosibacter sp. | reverse complement strand
ACAAATGAAAACATTATGGAAACTAACAAAAGAAGCAACTCGATACAAAGGACTATATATTTTATCGATCCTTGCAACACTTGGACTAACGCTCGTCAATCTTACTGCGCCAAAAGTGTTGTCTGCCATGACCGGTATCGTCGGAAATGGTGTTGACAAGATTGCATTAAATCAAATTTCAAATTTAGCAGCTGCACTGTTTCTGCTTTACTTGCTTCGTATCCTTTTCCGTTTCATGAGCAGTTATTTATCTCATAAGGCTGCCTGGTATCTGGTTGGAGACTTAAGAAGCAGATTATACAGCAAATTACAGAGTCTGGATCTTGGTTTCTTTCATAATAAACAAACTGGAGATCTGATGAGCCGTGTAACCAACGATACCAGGGATTTTGAACTACTATACGCTCATATTATTCCGGAAATGTTCACTAATCTTGTTACATTTGCAGGAGTATTGATCATTTTATTATCGATTAACTGGAAACTGGCACTGATCACCTGTTGCCCAATTCCTCTAATTCTGTTCTCCGGTGTGATTTTTGCCAAAAAAGTTCGTCCGTATTTTAAAGCTAACCAAAAATCTGTCGGCGAACTGAATGCACAACTTCAGGACAGCCTCTCCGGACTTCATGAAATCCAGTCATTTGGCCAGGAAGCTTATGAGAGCCGTAAAATGGACATAAAAATTTACGATCAGGTGCGTGCCATGCTTCGTGCTCTCCGCGCCAGCGCTGTGTTCCATCCGTGTGTAGAGTTTTTATCCTCCGCCGGAACTATTCTGGTTGTATTCTTCGGTGGTTACCTCGCATATGCAGGTCAGCTTTCCGTGGAAGATATTGTAGCATTTGTCCTCTATCTCTCACTCTTTTATGCTCCTGTATCCGGGCTTGCTACACTCCTTGAAAATCTTCAACAGTCACTGGCGGGAGCTGAACGAGTGACATTAATTCTCGACACACCTTCTGCTATTCAAAATACTGAACATGCTGTTGAGCTGCAGCATGTAGAAGGTGCGATTACATTTGAAAATGTCAGCTTCCATTACAGCAACGAAATCCCGGTACTGAAAGATATTTCATTCTCCTGCAAACCAGGAATGATGGTTGCTCTCGTCGGACCAACCGGAGTTGGTAAAACAACTACTACACAGCTTATTTCACGTTTTTATGATCCGGTAAAGGGACGAATTCTCATCGATGGACACGATATCAAAAATGTGACACTGGAAAGTCTTAGACACAACATCTCACCTGTTCTGCAGGATACATTCCTTTTTAACGGAACAATTACCGAAAACATTGGTTACGCAAAACCGGATGCAACTATGAAAGAAATCATGGAAGCCGCAAAGGCTGCAAACATCCATGATGATATCATGGCAATGCCAGAGAAATATGAAACAAAAGTTGGTGAACGTGGACTTCGTCTTTCCGGCGGTCAAAAACAGCGTGTTGCCATAGCCCGTGCGATTCTTCGCCAGTCGCCGATCATTGTACTGGACGAAGCAACTGCCTCCGTTGATGTACAGACTGAAAAACAGATCCAGAAAGCGATCCACAATTTATCGGGAAAACGTACGATCGTAGCCATTGCACACCGCCTCTCCACGATTCGCGAAGCAGACTTGATCCTGGTAATCCACGAAGGTGAGATCGTCGAACGCGGAACTCATGAAGAACTGATTAAGCAAGAAGGTATTTATTATCATATGCAATTGGCTCAGGATACAGCAAACCTTACATAATCTCTGCAAAATAACAGACCGCCTGCATAGTGCAGACGGTCTGTTCAATACGTAAAGATTATGTTCTATTATAATGTTCCTTCAACCACTTCGCCACAGCATCATCATTATTTCCTGCAATGATTCCAGTCGCTATTTCCTTTAATGCCGGAACTGCATTTCGCACAGCATATGATTCGTCTGCCATCTTAAACATCTCAATATCATTCATTCCATCGCCAAATACAACCACTTTATCGCAATGATAATATTGAGCAACCTCCTTTATTGCATTTGCTTTTGAGGTTCCTTTCGGAAGAATTTCCAACCATGGATCATTCGTATAAATATCTAACTGAAAGATCGCCTGATAATGATCTTTACATTTTTCATAAAAAGGTTGTAATTTATCGTACTGATCGATGCATGTAATGTCGAAAATATCTCCGGCATGCAATCTTTGTGGATCATCAACCGGATTCATTCGGATATCACCGTTTCTCATATCGATAAAACGTTTTGTCTCAGCAGAAATCTTAGATGGTACGTAAGACATTTTTTCTGCACCATCAATGATAGAAAACACGATCGGATAAATATCCCGCTCCATAAGTTCATCCAACAACTGATGAGCTTCTTCCTGTAGATAATGGCTGAACATAATACTGCCGTCTACATTATCAACTACCATCGAACCATTATATACGATCAGAGGAATTCTTGCATCCAAACCTTTTGTTACAGGCATCGCCGCAATATAAGAACGTGCCGTTGCGTAGGAAAATAGCATACCTTCTTCTACCAGTTCATTGATCGTTTGATTCGTAAAATCAGATGTCTTTTGATCGCTGCGCAACAGTGTACCGTCTAAATCAGAAACGTATAATGTTTTCATAAATCCTCCCAAATCAACATATTACAAAAAGTATAACATGTTTCGTCTTTGAGTTCAATTCACTTTCTCAATACTTCCCATCGTTTCCGGATTCACTTTGACTACAACTTTTGTCACATATGTCATTTCATAGGAGGAAATCGTATGCTGTTTCAATTCACCCAGAATTAAATCCTTACTTTCCATAAATTCTGCGAATTCATTTCGGAAGTATTCCAACCCTAATCCCACTCGCAACGGTTCTTCCTGGGCACGTACAGCTCCAGATGTATCATTGGACCAGATATAAGGACGCACTCTGTTTTCATTGTACGTCACTTCATATTGAATCTCATTTTCAGGAATCTCAGGATCCTCAATGACTTCTGTAACTT
>JAZOVL010000182.1:0-4502 GCA_045658685.1 Pilosibacter sp. | reverse complement strand
GATTATTAAGAATATTGAAGCTGGTCAGTTAAAAGCAGAAATCCCGAGCTTCAACGTAGGTGATACTGTAAGAGTATCTGCTAAGATCAAAGAGGGTAACCGCGAAAGAATCCAGGTTTTCGAAGGCACAGTTATTAAGAGACAGAACGGTGGCGTTCGTGAGACTTTCACAGTAAGAAAGAACTCCAACGGTATCGGTGTTGAGAAGACATGGCCGCTTCACTCTCCGGCAGTTGAGAACATCGAAGTAGTTAGAAGAGGTAAAGTACGTCGTGCAAAACTTAACTACTTAAGAGACCGCGTAGGTAAAGCTGCAAAGGTTAAAGAGTTAGTAAGATAATTCATTTGGCGGATTTGAAGGGACAATGAAAATTGTCCCTTTTTTTCATCTTTGAGGAGGTGAGGAGTATGGAATTTTATCAGGAACCGGAAGAAAGTGCGATTCAAAATCTTGTGAACTGGATTGTTGACACTATTGTAGTGATTGCATTTGCCTGTTATCTTGTATATTCAGTCGGGAGTCGCGTGGAAGTAAGCGGAAGCTCCATGAATCCTGTACTATATTCCGGTGATGTGGTTCTGATCAATCGCATCGCATATGATCTTGGCACACCTGCCAGATATGATATCGCAGTATTTGAAAAAGAAAACTCCTCATACAACATGAAACGAATCATTGGACTTCCGGGCGAAACCGTCCAGATCAAAGATAATCTGGTCTACATTAATGGTAAGCCTCTGAATGCAGATGATAAACTGGGACAGGCAACAATCGCAGGTATTGCGGAATATCCGATTGAACTGGGGGAAGATGAATACTTTCTCCTTGGTGACAATCGAGAGTCCAGTGAAGACAGTCGTTTTTCCGGGATCGGAATGATAAAACGTGAGCAATTAACAGGAAAAGTCTGGTTTAAATTTCAGCCGATCGAAGAGTTCGGTCTGATTCACTAACAGGAGGTACGTGATGAATATTCAATGGTATCCAGGCCATATGACCAAGGCCAAACGTGCCATGCAGGAAGATATCAAGCTGATCGATCTGATCATTGAGCTGGTTGATGCCCGTGCACCACTTTCCAGCCGGAATCCGGATATTGATGTACTAGGAAAAGGCAAAGCACGCATGATCCTGCTCAATAAAGCAGACCTGGCATCAGAAGGTGCAAACGCGGCTTGGAGTAGTTTTTTTAAAGAAAAAGGATTCCAGGTCATGAAGATTGATGCCCGCAGCAAGGCAACATTAAAACAGATCAATGCGGTGATTCAGGAAGCATGTAAAGAAAAGATTGAACGCGACAGAAGACGCGGCATTTTAAATCGTCCAGTCCGAGCGATGGTTGTGGGAATTCCCAATGTTGGTAAATCTACATTTATCAATAGCTTCGCAGGAAAGGCTGCTGCCAAGACAGGAAATAAGCCGGGTGTTACAAAAGGAAATCAGTGGATCCGCCTGAACAAACAGGTGGAATTATTAGATACTCCGGGTATTTTATGGCCGAAATTTGAAGATCAGGAAGTTGGTCTGAAACTTGCATTTTTAGGTTCAATCAATGAAGATATATTAAATAAAGAAGAGCTGGCCGGTGAACTTGTAACATTTATTTCCAAGCTTCATCCGCGCCTTCTTTCCGAACATTATAAGATTGAGGAAGAAGGGAAGAAGCCGTATGAAGTTCTGGAGGCAATCGCAGAGTCCAGAGCATGTTTGACAAAGGGTGGCGGGTTTGACCTTGCCAGAGCTTCGAAGTTACTGTTAGATGATTTCAGAAGTGGAAAACTGGGCCGCATTACATTAGAAATGCCTCAGGTGACTGTCACAGGAGAATAATATGGTGCGTACATTAAAGGGAGACCGTCTGGAAAAAGAGCTGCTTCGTCTCGAAGTGATGAAAGAGTATGAACGCCAGTATGAAGAGTGTGCGCTGATCTGCGGTGTTGATGAAGCAGGAAGAGGACCGCTGGCCGGTCCGGTGGTTGCAGGAGCTGCGATCTTACCAAAAGATCAGGTGATTTTATATCTGAATGATTCGAAGAAGCTTTCTGAAAAACGTCGTGAGGAATTATTTTTAGAAGTAAGAGAAAAAGCAGTCGCGTGGAGTGTGGGAATCGTTAGTCCGGAAAGAATTGATGAGATCAACATTCTCCAGGCCACATATGAGGCGATGCGTGAGGCTGTCAAAGGCTTGGGCGTAGTTCCGGACGTGTTGTTAAATGATGCTGTGACACTTCCAGGAATTGAGATTCCGCAGGTTCCGATCATCAAAGGTGATGCAAAGAGTGTATCGATTGCAGCTGCCAGTGTTCTTGCGAAAGTGACAAGAGACCATATGATGGTCGAATATGATCAGCTTTATCCAGAGTATGGCTTTGCAAAGCATAAAGGTTACGGTACCGCAGCTCATACCGCAGCGATCCGTGAATTCGGACCGACACCAATCCATAGGATGACCTTTTTGAAAAATATTCTGGGTCAGAAGTAACTATATCGCATAGGAAGTGTTGAAAGCGAAAAATAATAGAAAGACCGGCAGCCATTACGAACAACAAGTGGCTGCCTTTTTGCAAAAACAAGGATTTGAGATCCTCGAATTGAATTTTCGGTGCAGAAGCGGAGAGATTGATATTATTGCGCGAGATGGATCTTATCTGGTATTCATTGAAGTAAAATACCGAGGATCGCGTACAGCCGGAAATGCACTGGAGGCCATCGATGCCAGAAAAGCTGCACAAGTGCGACGAGTGGCACAGATTTATCTGTATCAAAAACATTACACAGAAAGTATACCTTGCAGATTTGATGCGGCCGGTGTGAACGGAACCACCATCACATACATTAAGAATGCATTTTGAAAGGAGGCAGTCGATGTTTCATTGGAATCGAAAAAACACAGAGCCTCATTTAATTGAAAAGAATAATCTTGGAGTGACATGGTTGTCATTCCCGTCTCTAGAAGCAACCGGAATGGTAAAGCACGCATTTTCCACCCGTATGGGAGGTGTGAGTGAGGGACCGTTTGCGACCATGAATTTTTCTTTTACGAGAGGCGATGATCCGGAAGCAGTAAAAGAGAATTATCGTCGCATGGCCAAAGCACTTGACGTAGAGATGGAGCGTATGGTCGTGACATGGCAGACTCATACCACCAATGTACGCAAAGTTTCGGAGACCGATTTTGGAAAAGGTGTGATTTGTGACCGCGATTATCGAGATGTGGACGGTTTGATCACCAATATTCCGGGCGTAACATTAGTTACATTTTTTGCAGACTGTGTTCCGCTTTATCTTGTAGATACGAAAAACCGTGCAATCGGACTATCACATTCAGGATGGAGAGGAACAGTCAATCGTATGGGACAGGAAACACTTCTCAGAATGAAGGAAGCATTTGGTACCGATCCGGCAGATGTAACTGCATGCATTGGACCGAGCATCTGTCAGGATTGTTATGAGGTTGGTCCGGAAGTAATTGAACAGTTTTGCAGTGCATTTTCGGAATGTCATCATGAAAAACTGTTTTATATGAAACCGAATGGAAAATATCAGCTAAATTTATGGGAAGCAAATCGAATTGTACTGAACGAAGCAGGAATTCCGCAAGAACAGATTTCTGTAACGGATATCTGTACGTATTGCAATCCGGATCTCCTCTATTCACACAGACGATGTGCAGAAAAACGCGGAAACTTATGTGCTTTTTTATGTTTGAATGAATAAAAACGGATTTCAAATGCTTCATAAATATGACAATTTTCGAAAAACCTTCTAGTGTATTATTTTTTTGCACGACCATAATAGGAGTGTAACAAAAAACAGCCGTGAAACAAACACGGCAATACAAAAAGGAGGCGTTGAATATGTCTAATAACAATTCTTCTAATAACAACCGTGTGGTAGTACCTGAGGCAAAAGAGGCAATGAACCGTTTCAAAATGGAGGTTGCGAATGAAATTGGTGTACCGCTTTCCAATGGTTATAACGGTAACCTCACATCTGCACAGAACGGCAGTGTAGGCGGTTATATGGTTAAGAAAATGATCGAAGCGCAGGAGAGACAGATGGCAGACAAATAAGCCATAAATAAATGAAACAAGATCCCTTTCGTCAGGCCGTCTGGCGGAGGGGATTTTTTAAATTGATTGATTTCAATTTTATACAAAAAATTTGCTTGTATATCCTTTCCATTCCTATTATAATGGAACAATATAATGAGGTGAATTATGAGAGTTATTGCAGGAAGCGCCAGACGGCTGCAATTAAAAACGGTAGAGGGTATGGATACAAGACCGACCCAGGACCGTATAAAAGAAACATTATTTAATATGATCAACAATGATCTTTACGGAGCGGTATTCCTCGACTTATTTGCAGGAAGCGGAGCGATCGGTATCGAAGCATTAAGCCGTGGAGCGAAGGAAGCTGTCTTTATTGACAACGGAAGTCGTCAGGCTGCATGTATCCGGGACAATTTAAGTCGGAACGTAGCCATGTCGTACTGTGT
>JAZOVL010000181.1:0-2813 GCA_045658685.1 Pilosibacter sp. | reverse complement strand
AGAGATCCAGAATTCGCTCCCCCGGCTTAGGCTCCAGTGCCTCCGCAACAGACATCGCACTCGGTTCCTGGATATAATAAACACCAGCTTCGTGATATGGATGTTTTCCCGGGCGCATCGTCTCATCGTAGTAAAATCCCTCTTTCGCCCACGGAATCCGCTTCAGACCGCTGATATTGTCCGGTATCGCATCTTTGCATTTTAAAGGGTTTACTCGCAATCCAAAACTGCGCACATGATCATAACTGTTAAAAAATGTCTCTGCCTCTTTTCCCAAAAGCTTCTGCATTTTTTCCACAAACGCTTCCGGAAGTCCCATTCCTGTTCCATGTTCCATGCTTTTTCCTAATTCCTTTATTTTTCAGTATTTCCCGTCCACATTCGCACACCATAATCGAAGGAGGCTGCATATGGATTTCTTACTTTCCTACTTTATAATCCCCGGACTGACACTGCTGCTGCCCGGAGAGACAAACTGGTTTACATCCAACTTTTCTGCTGCAGGAGCATACTTCCCGCAAAACATTCTGTTGGTTGTCTGGGCCATTGTCATTGCCCGATTTTACCATACTTTCACAAAACGCACAATCGGTCAGACCAGATCTTTTCTGAAAGCAGAAAAGGAACTGATCCTGACCGATGTATCTGCATGTTTGCTGGTAGGTTCTGTGTTTCTCCCGTACCGGCCGCAAACCTACCCGTTTTTTTCTTTTCTTCACCTGATCATGGCATTTGCTGCGACAGTTGTATTTTATCTATCCGTCACCATCATGGCTGCAAGACTTTACTGCCTGGCTCCGGATCTGTTTTCCTGGCCAATTGCCCTTTTGGTCTTTGCGATTGCATGCACCTTTGTGCTGCTCATACTTTGTGATTTTATAATCTCCAGTGCACTGGAAATCTTTTTGACCTTGTTTTCCTGTGTATGGCTTCAGCTGTTTGACCAGAGGATCCGGATCCTTGCCAGACGAAAATATCTTCTGAAACGTCTGTAAAATCTTTAGAATCTAAATAAAGTATCCAGCAGTCCGCGTCCCAGAGCGGCACCGAGATTTCCGCCCAGTTTCTTACCGAATTTACCGCCGACGGTACTGCCGATGGTATTTCCGATCTCACGGCCGATGGTACCTGTCGCGGTCTTCGCCACGCTTTTCACAGCTGTTTTTTTCTTCTTTGCCTCGCGCTCTGCTTCTCTCTCTTCTGCCTTTCTCTGACGATCGGCTTCTTTTTCTTCCAGCTTTCTCTGTTTCTCCGCCGCTTTCGCCTGAAGTGCATCTTCCCTCTCCTGCTGTTCGGCAGCGTCCTCTGCCGCAATACGTTTTGTCAGAAGTTCGTATGCCGATTCACGATCATCTATCGCTTCATATTTGATATAGAGATTATTCTGCTGGATCTGACGATTTCTTGTCACATCATCGATCGGTCCCATCTGGCTCTTCGGCGGTAAGATCTTCGCACGCTCCACCATGGACGGACGGCCATCATGATCCAGGAAAGAAACCAGTGCTTCGCCGATACCGAGACTGGAGATTGCTTCCATGGTATCAAATTCTGGATTTTCACGGAAAGACTCTGCGGCCGCCTTCACTTTCTTCTTCTCTGCCGGTGTATAGGCGTGAAGTGCATGCTGCACTTTATTGCCAAGCTGTGCAAGAACATCATTCGGAATATCAGACGGATTCTGTGTGATAAAATAAATACCAACACCCTTAGAACGAATCAGTTTCACTACCTGCTCAATCTTCTGTAACAGAGCCTTCGGCGCATCTTCAAATAATAAATGAGCCTCATCGAAGAAGAACACCATTCTCGGTTTTTCTGCATCACCTGCTTCCGGAAGTGTTTCAAATAACTCAGACATCATCCACAGCATAAAGGTAGAATACATCGTCGGATTGTTGATCAGACTCTGACAGTCCAAAATGTTGATCATACCCTTTCCACCGGTTCCTGTCTGGAACCAGTCGCGGATATTTAAGCCAGGCTCGCCAAAAAACTGGTCACCGCCTGCCTCTTCCAGGGCCACTACTGCACGAACGATTGCCGCGATACTTTGCTTCGCAAGGTTTCCATACTGTGCTGAATATTCTTTAGAATTCTCGTACACATACTGGAGCATAGAACGTAAATCTTTTGTATCTAAAAGAAGTAATCCCTCATCATCTGCGATTTTAAATACAATCTGCATGATCGCAGTCTGTGTTGCATTGAGGTCCATCAGTCTTGCCAGGAGTGTCGGTCCCATCTCACTGATCGTTGTACGGAGCGGAATACCATTCTTTCCATAGATATCCCAGTAGCAGCTCGGATACGCTTCATAATCAAATCCGCACTCTGCCAGACCGAATCTTGCAATTCTCTCCTGCATATCTGCACTGTCAATACCCGGTTTGCACATACCTGCCAGGTCACCTTTTACATCTGCCAGAAATACCGGAACACCACAATCACTGAAAGACTCTGCCATCACTTTTAATGTCACAGTTTTACCGGTACCGGTTGCACCTGCGATCAGACCATGTCTATTTGCCATTTTCGGTACAATAGAAATCTTTTTATCTCCTGCGGATGCTACCCAAATCTCATTATTATAATACATGATAAACCTCCCGTAATACTCTTTCTCAACCCACAGTTTGCGGACATTCTGAATTCTATTATACACTTTCTCTGGTCAAACCACAAGATTTGTAGTACACTAAAGTGACAGAAATTCAAAGTTCCCTCTTACAGAAACAGGAAATATAAATTTTAACATCAAGGAGTCTCTATCTATGAGTATGACAGGCGTATTTGCGGACACTCTGACCGTT
>JAZOVL010000180.1:0-2583 GCA_045658685.1 Pilosibacter sp. | reverse complement strand
GATATATAAAGGAGATAGTGACAATGTTAGATTTGAGATTTGTTAGAGAAAATCCGGAAATCGTTAAACAGAATATCCGCAACAAATTCCAGGATAATAAACTTCCGTTAGTTGATGAAGTAATTGCGCTGGATGAAGAGAGCCGTAAGGTTAAGAAAGAAGCTGATGACCTTCGTGCAAACAGAAACAAGATCTCCAAGCAGATCGGTATGTTAATGGGTCAGGGTAAGAAAGAAGAGGCAGAGGAAGTAAAGAAGCAGGTTGCTGCCGCAGCTTCCCGTCTTGCTGAGTTAGAAGAGCTGGAAAAAGATCTCGAAGCAAGAGTAAAGAAGATCATGATGACAATCCCGAACATCATCGATCCGAGCGTTCCGATCGGTAAAGATGACTCCGAGAACGTGGAAGTACAGAAGTACGGCGAGCCGGTAGTTCCGGAGTTCGAGATTCCGTATCACACAGAGATCATGGAGAAATTTGCAGGTATTGACCTTGATGCAGCCAGAAAAGTTGCAGGTAACGGTTTCTACTATTTGATGGGAGACATCGCAAGACTTCACTCCGCAGTTATCTCCTACGCAAGAGATTTCATGATCGACCGTGGCTTCACATATTGTATCCCGCCGTTCATGATCAGAAGCGACGTTGTTACAGGCGTTATGAGTTTTGCTGAGATGGAAGCTATGATGTACAAGATCGAAGGTGAAGATCTTTACCTGATCGGTACAAGTGAGCATTCCATGATCGGTAAGTTTATCGATACAATTGTTCCGGAAGCAGAACTTCCGAAGACACTGACAAGCTATTCTCCATGCTTCCGTAAGGAGAAAGGTGCTCACGGCATCGAGGAGCGTGGTGTTTACAGAATCCACCAGTTCGAGAAACAGGAGATGATCGTTGTTTGTAAGCCGGAAGATTCTCCGAAGTGGTTCGACGTGTTATGGCAGAATACAGTAGATTTATTCCGTTCCTTAGATATTCCGGTACGTACACTTGAGTGCTGTTCCGGTGACCTGGCTGATCTTAAGGTGAAGTCCATCGATGTAGAAGCATGGTCTCCGAGACAGAAGAAGTACTTCGAGGTAGGAAGCTGTTCCAACCTTGGTGATGCTCAGGCAAGACGTCTGAAGATTCGTGTGAACGGTGAAGACGGCAAGAAGTACTTTGCACACACATTAAACAATACAGTGGTTGCTCCGCCGAGAATGCTCATTGCTTTCTTAGAGAACAACTTACAGGCTGACGGTTCTATCCGTATTCCGGAAGCTTTACAGCCGTATATGGGCGGAAAGAAAGAAATCAGATAATTGATTCTAAAATCGAAGCAGGTAATAGGCTGTGGCAGGAATCTGCCACAGCTTTTTTCAAATCATAAGGTTGTTTTCTGCTCGGTAAGTTCTATATATTTGCTCAGAAAGGATGAAATATTATATGAAGTATATTGTAGTTTTGGGTGACGGAATGGCAGATGAGCCGATCGAAGCCCTTGGAATGAAAACTCCATTGGAATATGCAAAGACACCGATGATGGATCGTTTGTCTGTGACATCGGAGATTGGAATGGCAAAAACAATTCCGGATGGAATGAGCCCGGGAAGCGACACTGCAAATCTCGCAGTTATGGGATATGATCCAAAACGATATTATACCGGACGTTCTCCGCTGGAAGCACTTTCCATCGGAGTAAAAATGAAGGATACGGATGTCGCATTACGTTGTAACATCGTTACCGTGTCAGAGGATGATCTTCCATATGAGGATAAAACAATCCTTGATCACAGCTCGGATGAGATTTCGACAGAAGATGCCGATATTTTGATTAAGGCGGTCAAGGAGGCATTTGAGAATGAAACATATCAGTTTTATACAGGAACCAGCTATCGACATTTATTGATCTGGAATCATGGTGAGGTTGTGGCATTGACACCGCCACACGATATTTTAGAGCGTGTGATTGGTGACTATCTGCCGGAAGACGAAGTACTCCGTATGATGATGAAAAAAAGCTATGATATTTTAAATCATCATCCGTTAAATGAAGAACGTGCTAAAAGAGGCTTAAATAAGGCAAATTCCCTTTGGTTCTGGGGAGCAGGTACTAAACCGTGTGTGACATCCTTTCAGGAAAAGACTGGTTTAAAAGGAACTATGATCTCAGCAGTAGATTTGCTGAAAGGAATTGCGGTCGGTGCCGAGATGGAAGTCGTTCAGATTCCGGGAGCCAATGGAGGACTTCATACAAACTATGAAGGAAAAGCCAATGCTGCGCTGAAGGCGTTGTTAGAAGATGGAAGTGATTTTGTATATGTTCACCTGGAGGGTCCGGATGAGATGGGCCATCAGGGAAAATGTGATGCAAAAGTTCAGTCGATCGAATATCTGGATGAACGTATCATTCGTCCGATCTGCGAAGGTCTGGAAAAGGCCGGAGAACCATATCGTATGTTGATTCTTCCTGATCATCCGACTCCGCTTCGTATTCGCACTCATGTGGCTGATCCGGTTCCGTATCTGTTGTACGATAGCAGAAATGATTTCTGTAATGCACTGAAGTATAATGAAAAAGATGCGAAAGAATCAGGTATC
>JAZOVL010000179.1:0-13391 GCA_045658685.1 Pilosibacter sp. | reverse complement strand
GTATTCGAAGAGAAAGTATTCGGCGGTGCAGTTCCGAAGAACTACTTCCCGGCAGTTGAAAAAGGCGTGCAGGAATGCTGCTTAAAGGGCCCGTTAGCTGGTTATCCGGTAGTTGGCATCAAGGCTACATTATTAGACGGTTCCTATCATCCGGTAGACTCCTCTGAGATGGCGTTCAAGATGGCTTCCACAATCGCATTCAAAGAGGGCTTCATGAAAGCTACACCGGTTCTTTTAGAGCCGATCGCATCTGTTAAAGTTATCGTTCCGGATAAGTTCACTGGTGATGTTATGGGCGATCTCAATAAGAGAAGAGGCCGTGTTCTTGGTATGAACTCTATCCACGGCGGCAAACAGGAAATCGTTGCTGACGTTCCGATGTCCGAGATGTTCGGCTACAACACAGACCTCCGTTCCATGACTGGCGGTATCGGTGAGTTCGCATATGAGTTCAGCCGTTACGAGCAGGCTCCGGGCGATGTTCAGAAGAAAGAAGTTGAAGCTAGAGCTGCAGCTGAAGAATAATAATTGAAGGATAAAGCCTGATATTTTGGCCGGCTCTCTATATGGGGGCCGGCTTGTTTTGTATGAAAAGTCATGAGCAGTGCAAATGGAAGTAACATGATTATTGCTGCATGTGTATTTATGTTTTAAGGAAAGGTGGACAAAAACGATGTGGGAGAAGTGTAAGGAGATTCAGCAGGAACTTGTTACAATGAGACGTGATCTTCATAAGATTCCGGAATTCGGAGGTGAACTTCCGAAAACAAAAGCTTATATCATTGATAAACTCAATGAGTGGGGGATTCCGTATGTAGAGAACAAAACAGATAGTGGTTTGACAGCTACGATCAAAGGCGAGAAAGAGGGCAAGACAATCGCATTCCGTGCAGATATGGATGCTCTGTTGATCAAAGAAGGAACAGGTGTGGATTATGCATCTGAACATGAAGGTCTGATGCATGCATGTGGACATGATGCTCATGTGACGATGCTTCTTGGTGCGGGTAAGATTTTTGCAGAGAATAAAGAAAATATTGCCGGTACAATTAAGCTGATCTTCCAGACAGATGAAGAGAACTCCGGTGGTGCGATCCGTTCTATTGAGACAGGTTGTTTAGAGGGCGTAGATGCTGTGTTTGGTACACATATCGGCTCTATTATTTCTCCGAAGATTCCGGCAGGTACTGTGATCTGTACTCCGGGCTATGTAATGGCTTCTAATGATAAATATATCATTAAAGTAAAAGGTTATGGCTGTCATGGTTCTACACCGGAGAAAGGTGTTGACCCGATCAATATCGCAGCTCATATTGTAATTAATCTGGAAGAGATTATTGCACGAGAGATTTCTGCTGTAAAACCGGCTGTTCAGACAATCGGAAAGATTCAGGCTGGCGATACATACAACATTATCCCGTCTGAGGTTATCATCGAGGGTACAATGCGTACATTAGATGATGAAGTACGCCAGTATTTGGTAAAGAGAATCATCGAGATCGCTGAGTCCACAGCGAAGACATTCCGCGGTGAAGCTGAAGTAGAGATCATCTGGGGAACTCCGCCGGTTAAGAATGATGCTGCAATGGCAGCTTTTGCTTGCGAGTGTGCAAGAGAAGTTGTTGGTGCTGAAAACGTGATCGATCACGTGGATGCTCCGAACATGGGATCTGAGGACTTTGCTTACTTTGTAAAAGAAGTTCCGGGTGCATTTATGTTCTTAAGCTCTGCAAATCCGGAGAAGGGCACAGATGTTCCGCATCATAATCCGAAGTTTAATATCGATGAGGATGTACTTTGGACAGGTTCTGCAGTGTTTGTCAAGATTGCTGAGAAGTTTCTTGGATAGAGATAAAACATGTTATATGTGAAATGAGAAAGAGGCTGTACGCGTATGGAAACGTGTATGGCCTCTTTTCGATAAATATTATTCTCCTAACAGCAGTTTCAGGATGAGAACAGCAACTACGCAGATCATCAGTGGACGAATGATCTTTGCCCCTTTTTTGATGGCAAAACCGGCTCCGAGATAATTGCCGAGAACATTGCTGACAGCACATGGAATTGCAACCGCATACGGCACATTTCCTGATATGATGTAAGAAATAAGAGCAGTATAGTTGGATACGATCAGTACTGTCTTTGCATTGCCGGAGCTGGTACGTACATCGTAGTGGAAGAGGAGCGTAAAGAGCAGAAGTGCGATGGTTCCGCAGCCCGGACCATAGAGGCTGTCATAAAGTCCGATGGTCATGCCGGTGATCAAGGCTAATAGAATATTTCTTACAGTCAACGGCTGTACCTTTGCTGTATAATTCCATGCATTTTTTACAAGAATGATCAAAACCGCTGAAAGCGGAAGCAATACCATTAACATAGAATGGATCTGAGCATCAGTCAGGTAGAGGATGATTCGTGTTCCGATCATCGATGCAAGGAAGGATGTGATGGCGCTGACCGCAGTTATTTTTATATCCAGACATCCGCTTTTAAAGTATTTATATGCTGCGGCTGTGCTTCCAAACGCACATTGGAACTTATTGCATCCGTAGACCAGATGAATCGGCATTCCACACATCATATAAGACGGCATGGCGATCAGACCGCCGCCACCGGCAATGGAATCAATAAAGCCGGCAATAAACAACATCGGGCAGAGCCAGATCAGATTATGTATATATTCCATTGTGACAAGACTCCTTTTTGTGAGAATTCTTAATTAACTATAAAATCTGGATTTATGATACGCCAGAAGCAGTCAAACGTCAATGCGTTTCTTGACTTGTTTGCGTGAAGCGAGTATAATTGGCTGTAATGGTCTGCTTGCAAAAGCAGTTTCGGAAAGGAAAATAATTATGGAAAAGTTAAAAGCGCAGTTTAATCAGATCCTTCCATATTTCATGGTAACTCTGATGTTTTATTACGGTGGACCGCTGTTTATGATCAGTGATGAAGTATCCGTGTTCATCATGGGTGTGGTTCTGCCGATTGGTTCTATGCTGATTGGATTTGTTGTTGGACTTAGAGAGGGATTTAAACCATTGTATTCTTTTCTTTGCCTTCTGGCGTTTGTTCCGCAGTACTGGCTGAATCTGCCGGATGTGATCGCGTGGAGCTTCTATGCGATTATGTATATCGGCGGCGGTGTTCTCGGAATGCTTGTCGGATGGATCGTAGATAAAGTAGTGAAGAAAATGATGCTTGGATAAGGCTGGAGGAGAGGCAAATGACAAAGGGGCAGAGACGTCTGGCAGCGATTGTACTGGCACTTCTTGGTATTTATGGAACGCTTGCAGCTCTTGAGGATCGTGTGGCAATGAAAGAGCAGGCAGCGATGTCGAGTGGAGTGGCTGTTGAGACAACGGTTGAAAAAAGCAAGTAAACTTTCATAGGCTTGACAGAAACGCTTGAGTATGGTAAATTATGAAACAGTTATAAATACTTTGATAAGGAACAGTAGGAAGTGAAAGAAATACAGAGAGCCGTCGGATGGTGTGAGACGGATTTTGGAAGCTTTTGAACTCGCCTTTGAGTAGCATGCTGAAGGATGTTTGTCTGTGTAGGCAGTGCCGGTCCAACCGTTAACAGGAAAAGAGTGCATACGAATTGTATGAAATAGAGTGGTACCGCGTGAGAGTAAGCCCCCACGTCTCTATATTTAGATAGAGATGGGGGCTTTTTATATTCATTATTATGGAGGAATCGTTATGGCACATTATAACCATACCGCTATTGAGAAAAAATGGCGTGAGCACTGGGCGCAGAACCCGGTCAATGTCGATGACGGCAAAAAAGAGAAATATTACTGTTTAGATATGTTCCCGTATCCGTCCGGCAGCGGTCTTCATGTAGGTCACTGGAGAGGATATGTAATCTCTGACGTTTGGAGCCGTTACCAGTTATTAAAAGGCAAATATGTTATCCATCCAATGGGTTGGGATGCATTCGGTCTTCCGGCTGAGAACTACGCGATCAAGATGGGCGTACATCCGGCTGTTTCCACAGCAGAGAACGTAGCAAATATCAAACGTCAGATCAACGAGATCGCGGCTCTCTATGACTGGGACATGGAAGTAAATACAACAGATCCGGCATTCTACAAATGGACACAGTGGATCTTCGTTCAGATGTTCAAGAAAGGCCTTGCATACGAGAAAGAATTCCCGATCAACTGGTGTCCGTCCTGTAAGACAGGTCTTGCAAATGAGGAAGTTGTGAACGGCGCATGTGAGCGTTGCGGCACACCGGTTACAAAGAAAAATCTTCGTCAGTGGATGTTAAAGATCACAGCTTATGCGGACAGATTATTAAATGACCTTGATAAGCTTGACTGGCCGGAGAAGGTTAAAAAGATGCAGACCGAGTGGATTGGTAAATCCTACGGTGCTGAGATTCAGTTCCCGGTTGACGGACGTGACGAGAAGATCACTGTATACACAACAAGACCGGATACATTACATGGTGCAACATTCATGGTTCTTGCACCGGAACATGCAATGGCGAAATCTCTTGCAACAGACGAAACAAGAGAAGCAGTGGAGCAGTACATTTTTGACTCTTCCATGCGTTCTAACGTAGACCGTCTTCAGGGTAAAGAGAAGACAGGTGTATTCACAGGTTCTTATGCGATCAACCCGTTAAACGGCGCAAAGACTCCGATCTGGCTGTCTGACTATGTACTTGCGGATTACGGTACAGGTGCGATCATGTGCGTTCCGGCTCACGATGACCGTGACTTCGAGTTTGCGAAGAAATTTGATATTCCGATCATCCAGGTTATTGCAAAAGATGGCGTAGAGATTGAAAATATGACAGAAGCTTACACAGAGGCAAGCGGTACAATGATCAACTCCGGCGAGTGGAATGGTCTTGAATCTGCTTATCTTAAGAAAGAAGCTCCGATCATGATCGAAAACATGGGCATCGGCAAGAAGACAGAGAACTACAAGCTCCGTGACTGGGTATTCTCCAGACAGAGATATTGGGGTGAGCCGATTCCGATCATCCACTGCCCGAATTGTGGTAATGTTCCTGTTCCGGAAGACCAGCTTCCGCTTACACTTCCGGAGGTTGAGAGCTACCAGCCGACAGGCACAGGTGAGTCTCCGCTGGCAGCCATTGATGAGTGGGTAAATACAACATGTCCGTGCTGTGGTGCTCCGGCAAAGCGTGAGACAAATACAATGCCGCAGTGGGCAGGTTCTTCCTGGTACTTCTTACGCTATGTGGATTCCAAGAATAATGACGAGCTGGTTTCCAAAGAAAAAGCAGAAAAATATTTACCGGTTGATATGTACATTGGTGGTGTTGAGCATGCGGTACTTCACCTTCTCTACTCCAGATTCTATACAAAGTTCTTATATGATATTGGTGTTGTTGATTTTGATGAGCCGTTCACAAAACTGTTCAACCAGGGTATGATCACAGGTAAGAATGGCATCAAGATGAGTAAATCCAAAGGAAATGTTGTTTCTCCGGATGATCTTGTAAGAGATTACGGCTGTGATGCGCTCAGAATGTACGAGCTTTTCGTTGGACCGCCGGAGTTAGACGCTGAGTGGGATGACAGAGGTATCGAAGGTGTTGCAAGATTCCTCAACCGTTTCTACAATCTTGTTATGGACAGCAAAGAGAAGGATGTAGAAGCTACAAAAGAGATGATTAAGCTTCGCAACAAACTTGTATATGATATTGAGACAAGATTTGATCAGTTCGGTCTTAACACAGTTATCGCAGGTTTCATGGAGTATAATAACAAGTTCATCGACCTTGCAAAGAAGACAGGCGGTATCGATAAAGAGACATTAAAGACATTCGTAACACTGATCGCTCCGTTTGCACCGCATATCGGTGAAGAACTGTGGAGTGAACTTGGCGGCACAGACAGCGTATTCCATGCTGTATGGCCGGTATACGATGAAGCTGCTATGAAAGATGACGAGATCGAGATTGCAGTACAGATTAATGGTAAGACAAAAATGGTTATCATGGTTCCGGCTGAGATTTCCAAAGAAGATGCCATTGAGGCTGGTAAAGCGGCTCTCGGCAACAAGCTGACAGGCAACATCGTTAAGGAAATTTATGTTCCGAAGAAGATTGTAAATATCGTTGCAAAATAAGATTTATAAGAGATGAATAGAAAGCTTCGGTTTTGTTGACAAACGAAACCGGAGCTTTTAAAATGTTGCTGGACTTTTACATTTATTTGTGTTTATAATAAGAGCGTACTAAAACTGAAAATATCATAAATTTGGGGGGATTATGGATTTTCTGGAAGAAATCAGGGGAAAGTATGACACACTCAGTATCGTGCAGAAGAGAATTGCTGATTATCTCTTCACATATCCGGAGGAAGTGTGTTTTCAATCCTTAAAAGAGGTATCGGAATCATTGGGCGTTACAGAGGTAACGGTTCTTCGGTTTGCGAAAAAGGTGGGAGCAGGCAGTTTTGTAGAACTAAAAAAAAGGATGAAGGAATATCTCCAGTCCAGGCTTGATATGGAGAAAGTTCCAATGCGGATTGTGGGCCGTGTTGGAGTTTCTCTTGATGAGAGCAATGATAAGGAATATCTATATAAGCGATTTGTAGAAAATGAAATCGCAGTTATAAAAAATACATATTCCAAAAATCAGTTAGAACGGATTCTGAATGCAGTATCCCTGATCAAACAGGCGAGGGTTGTTTATGTTGTGGGAAATGAACTGGGAACGGCTGCAGCGGGATATCTGACAAGGCGTTTGCTTACAATCGGCATCCGCGCATTGGATTTGAGTGCGGTAACGCGTGCAATTTATAATAACTATATGGCTCATATCGGTACTGAGGATGTAGTGATTATGTTTTCCACGCCGGGATATGCAAAATTTCTTGTCAATACGACGAAATTTCTTGAGAAAAAGAATGTACCGCAGATTGTGATCACAGACAAGGAGAATGCACCGGTAGCCGCAAGCGCAACGGAGATACTGGTCTGTGATAACCATGATTTGTTTTTTTATAATTCAATTCTCGGATTTTTTTCAATGTCGAATGCACTCGCATATTTTGCGGCAATGCATGATCTGGAAGAGACAACCAGATTAAGATCAGAGCTTGCTGAGACCAGAGAAGCCATTGGTTATGTAGGAACTGTGAATTAACCGGATGGTTTTAAAATTGTGAAATAATGGACTATAGGTGATCCTTGAGGCCGTATTTTTGTTAAAATTAACAAAAATACGGCTTTTTCCATATGGGAATATAGTTATTGGAAACATTATGATACAAAGATGAGACTATAGTTCCGTGAAAAAAACAATGGGGCAGTAAGTTTGTTATACGATATTGGTATAGTAAAAACTATAAAAAAGTGGAACATAAGTAAATTCGGAAAAATGGTAAACTGGTAAAAGTGATAAAAATTTTAGTAAAATAACGAAAATAATTGACAAGATTGTTCAAAACTGATATGATATTGAACGAGCAGTATGCGATGTTTCTGTTTACGTACGAAAAAACAGAAACGAGATACGCGGAAAGCGTATTCAAAAAAGGAGGATTACATATCATGAGAAAGACAAGCATGACAAAAGTTGCAGCAGCAGCTATGGCAGCAGCTATGATGCTCACAGCATGTGGCGGCGGCAACGCAGCAACAGCAACAACAGCAGCTCCGGCAGCAAATGACGGTGCAGCAACACAGACAGAAGCGGCTTCTACAGGCGCTACAATTACAGACACAGATATCGTTGTAGCTATGGGTGCAGATATCGTTACATGTGACCCGGCAAACCAGAACGATACAACATCTTCTGTATTCATGAACCACGTTTACAACACACTTATGGAAGTTGATGACGATGGTAACCTCGTTGGTGACCTTGCTGAGTCCTACGAAGTATCCGAAGATGGTATGTCTTACACATTCAAACTTTACGAGAACGCATGTTTCTCCAACGGTGACCCGGTAACAGCTGAGGACGTTAAGTTCACATACGAGCGTGCTATGGAGTCTGCTAAGACAAAATCTGACGTAGAGGCAGTTGACAACATCGAAGTTATCGATGAGCACACAGTAAAGATGAACCTTAAGACAGCTTATGCTCCGTTCATCACAAAGACAACAGACTCCGGTCTTTGCATCCTTTCCAAGAAGGCAGTTGAGGCTGCTGGCGATGCTTACGGTGACGTTGATACATGTATCGGTTCCGGTCCATTCGTAGCTAAAGAGTGGGTTCCGAACGACCACTACACATTAGTTCGTAACGAGAACTACTGGAAAGAGACTCCGATCACTACTTCCATCGAAGTACGTGTTATCCCGGAGGGTTCCGCTCGTACAATCGCTCTCGAGGCAGGCGAAGTTGATATCGTTTGGAACGTAGACGCTATCGACTGTGTAAACGTTGAGGCTAACCCGGATGTTCTTCTTCTTTCCCAGCCGTCCGCTTCCATCGAGTACATGGGTATGAACACATCCAAAGAGAAATTCTCTGATGTACGTGTTCGTCAGGCTATCAACATGGCTATCGATCAGCAGGTATTCATCGACACTATCATCGAGGGTCGTGGTACACCGGCTAACTCCTACATCAACGCTATGATCCCGGGCTGGACAGATGAAGTGACAGCTTACGAGTACGATATTGAGAAGGCTAAACAGCTCATGGCAGAAGCTGGTTACCCGGATGGTTTCGATTGCTCCATCTATGTAAACGGTGACACAAGAACACGTTCCGCTACAATCGTACAGGCTCAGCTTGCTGAGATCGGCATCAACGTAGAGATTTCCACATATGAGTGGGGCGCTCTTCTTGAGATCCTTACAGCTGGTGATCACGAGTTATTCTTCCTTGGTTGGTCCAACTCTTCCTTCGATGCTGACGGTTCCACATTTGCTCTGTTCCACAGCTCCAACTTCGGTGCTACAGGTAACCGTGCATGGTTAGACGATGAGCAGGTTGACTCCCTTATCGAGCAGGCTCAGGTTGAGGTTGATCAGGAGAAACGTATGGAACTCTACAAAGAGCTTCAGTTCAGACTTAAAGAGCTCGCTCCGTGGGTACCGATCTACTATAAAGATGACAACGTAGGTGTTCGTGCAGACCTTAAGGGCTTCAGACTCCACAAGGGTGCTACACACTACATTGGTAACGCTCACTACGAGGAATAATTTAATACGATTCTTACACTTGTTGTAAAAACGTAGTGTTACACGGTGCGGGGTACAACTCGCACCGTGTTTTAAAGTGACAGAGAATGTTAAAATTCTGTTAACAACAAGAAACATTATAGGGGCCATTTATAGGCAGATTGGAAGGTATAAATGAGTAGATACGTCTTAAAACGTCTTGTAATGCTGATCCCGGTATTAATCGGCGTTACTTTCCTTGTATATTTCATTATCAGCCTTTCACCAGGTGATACAGCGGCTATGCTTGCCGGTGAAGACGCTGACGCAGCAACAATTGAAGCACTTAGAAAAGAACTCGGACTTGACCAGCCTGTAATCGTACAGTATGCAAGATACATGCTCAATCTGTTACAGGGCGATATGGGTAACTCCTACAAGACAGGTCGTCCGGTAACAAATATGATCGTTTCCTGTTTCCCGAACACAGCGAAACTTGCGTTCTGGTCTATCCTTGTAGCGGTAGGCATTGCGCTTCCGATCGGTGTTATTTCCGCTACTAAGCAGTACTCTATGTTCGATAACGTAGGTATGGTAGTAGCTCTTATCGGTGTAGCGACACCGAACTTCTGGCTTGGTCTTATGATGATCATCCTGTTCTCCCTGAACCTTGGCTGGTTACCGTCCGGTGGTAACAAGGGCTGGAGCTCTTACATCATGCCGGCGATCACACTTGGTACAGGTGATGCAGCGCTTATTACACGTATGACACGTTCTTCCATGCTCGAGGTTATCCGTGCGGACTATATCCGTACAGCGAGAGCGAAGGGCGTACCGGAGAACAAAGTTGTTTACCAGCACGCATTAAGAAACGCCCTGATCCCGGTAGTTACAGCTATTGGTCTTCAGTTCGGTTCTCTTTTAGGTGGTGCTACACTTACAGAGACAGTATTCGCTTGGCCGGGTATCGGTCGTTCTACTGTTGACTCCATCAAGACAAAGGATACAACCCAGGTTCTTGGAAACATCGTAGTCCTGACAATCACATTCAGCTGTGTTAACCTTTTAGTTGACATTCTGTATGCGTTCATCGACCCGCGTATCAAAGCGCAGTATAAGAAATAAGGAGGCATCATATGGCAGCAACAAAAGCAGCTCCAAAAAAGCGTAGCCAGTTCGAAGAAGTATGGCGCCGTTTGAAAAAGAATAAAATGGCAATGCTCGGTCTTGCGATCGTAGTATTCCTTGTATTATTAGCTGTATTTGCAGACTTCCTTTTCGACTATGAAGAAGTAGTAATCAAACAGAATACAGCGATCCGTCTTCAGGGACCGAGTGCAGAGCACTGGTTCGGTACAGACGAATTCGGCCGTGACATCCTTGCACGTCTTGTGCACGGTGGAAGAATCTCCCTCGTAGTAGGTGTAGTAGCGGTATCCATCGCCCTTGTACTTGGTGGTACACTTGGTGCGATTTCCGGTTTCTTCGGTGGAACAGTTGATATGATTATTTCTCGTGCAATGGATATCCTCCTTGCAGTACCGAGCTTACTTCTTTCCATCACAATCGTATCCGCATTAGGTCCGTCCATTATGAACCTTATGATCGCGATCGCGGTATCATCCGTTCCGGGTTATGCGCGTATCGTAAGATCTTCCGTTATGACAGTACGTGACAACGAGTTCGTAGAGGCAGCGAAAGCGATCGGTGCAAACGATGCACAGATCATCGCTTCCCATATCCTCCCGAACTGTCTTGCACCGATCATCGTACAGGTATCCCTTAAGGTAGCATCCGCGATCCTTTCCACATCCGGTCTGAGCTTCCTTGGCCTTGGTGTTAAGGCACCGACTCCGGAGTGGGGTTCCATGCTTTCCGGTGGCCGTGCATACCTTCGTAACGCACCGCACCTGACAATCTTCCCGGGCTTCTGCATCATGCTTACAATCCTCTCCATGAACCTTCTTGGTGATGGCCTCCGTGATGCACTGGATCCGAAGTTAAAACAGTAAGGGGGATATAACAGTGGCACAGAAAAATCCGAAAGATTTAATCCTTGATATTAAAGATCTCGTGATCCATTATGAGACAGATGACGGTACAGTAGAAGCTGTAAACGGCATCGATATTCAGCTTGAATATGGTAAAACACTCGGCCTTGTAGGTGAGACAGGTTCCGGTAAGACAACAACAGCTCTTTCCGTGCTCCGTCTTGTTCCGGACCCGCCGGGAGTTATTAAAAATGGTTCTATCTTCCTTGATGGTAAAGATATTATGAACCTTCCGCAGAAGGAACTGGAAGCAGTTCGTGGTCACTTAGCATCCATGATCTTCCAGGATCCGATGACATCCTTAAACCCGGTATTCACAGTTGGTGATCAGATTTCTGAGGTTATCGCTCTTCATGAGAATTGTTCCAAGGCAGAAGCTGATCAGAAAGCAGGTGACATGCTCGAGGTAGTAGGTATCCCGAGAGAGCGTTTCAGTGAGTATCCGCACCAGTTCTCCGGTGGTATGAAACAGCGTGTAGTTATCGCCATGGCACTTGCATGTAACCCGAAACTCCTTCTTGCAGACGAGCCGACAACAGCTCTGGACGTAACAATCCAGGCTCAGGTTCTTGAGACAATGAAGGGTCTTCGTGAAAAATATGGTTCTGCTATGATCATGATCACACATGACCTTGGTATCATCGCTGAGGTTTGTGACGAAGTATCCGTAGTATACGCAGGACAGATCGTTGAGCACGGTACACTCGTTGATGTATTCAACCACACAAGACATCCGTACACAGAGGGTCTCTTCGGTTCTCTTCCGAACATCGAGATCAAGAGAAATCGTCTTTCTCCGATCCCGGGCCTTATGCCGGACCCGACAGATCTTCCGAAGGGCTGCTGCTTCGCACCAAGATGTAAGTATGCGACTCCGGAGTGTGAGAAAGCAAGACCGGACAAGAAGTGGTTAAGCGATACACACTATGTACGCTGCTCCAGATACGATGAGCCGAACTTTAGAATTGAGAGGGAGGATCAGTAATGGCAAACAAAATTCTTGAAGTTAAGAATCTTAAAAAATACTTCTCCACACCGAAGGGAATGCTCCATGCGGTAGATGATGTTAACTTCACTATCGAAGAAGGTAAGACTCTGGGTGTAGTAGGTGAGTCCGGCTGTGGTAAATCCACTACAGGTCGTGCGATCCTTCGTCTTCATGAGCCGACATCCGGTGAAGTTATCTTCAACGGTGAGAACATTCTTACAAAGAACAAAGACGAAATGCGTCTCTTAAGACGTCAGATGCAGCTGATCTTCCAGGACCCGTATGCATCCCTTGACCCGCGTAACACAGTATCCGAGATCATCGGTGAGCCGTTAAAGCTTCAGAAGATCATCCCGGATAAAGCAAAGAGACTTGAAAAAGTTTACGAGCTTATGGAGACAGTAGGTCTTGCAGAGCGTCTTGTAAACACATACCCGCACGAGCTCGACGGTGGCCGCCGTCAGCGTATCGGTATCGCACGTGCGCTTGCAATGGAGCCGAAGTTCATCGTATGTGACGAGCCGGTATCCGCTCTTGTCGTATCCATCCAGGCTCAGATCCTGAACCTGATGCAGGATCTTCAGGAACAGATGGGTCTTACATATATGTTCATCACACATGACCTTTCCGTAGTACATCACTTCGCTGATGATATCGCGGTAATGTACCTTGGTCAGCTTATCGAAAAAGCTCCGTCCGGAATGTTGTTCGACAAGCCAACTCATCCGTATACACAGGCTCTGTTATCCGCTATCCCGGTACCGAGCTTAAATAAGAAGAGAGAGCGTATCTTACTGAAAGGTGAGATCACATCCCCGATCAATCCGAAGCCGGGCTGCCGTTTTGCTGCACGTTGTCCGTATGCAACAGACAGATGTAGAAGCGAAGAGCCGAAGCTCAAAGAGATCGAGCCGAACCACTTCGTAGCTTGTCACCTTTGTGACTAATCGCCAAAAGCGGTACGGAATATCTTTCTTCAAATAAATTGATGAAATGAATTTATGAGCCCCCGGTTATTTGCCGAGGGCTCTTTTTCATGCAATAGTAAATTCGCAAATAAAAATATCCACAAATACTACATTTCTCTTGTAAAGTATCTGTGCAAGTTGTATAATAAATGTTGGTGCAATAATTAAAATCGTGCAACCAAAAACACCGAACCTTTTAAGTTCTATTAGTAAAATGGGGGTATTACATTATGAAACACATTGGTATCCACGACTTTATGTTCTACCATTATCC
>JAZOVL010000178.1:0-1807 GCA_045658685.1 Pilosibacter sp. | reverse complement strand
ATGGTTCGCAATTTCGTGTTTAATATCGTTGATATAATCCTGACGCGCTTCACTGGTCAGGGCAACTTTTTCTTCCAGATCTTTAAATACATCCGGCTCTAAATAGCGGAGTGACAGGTCATCCAGCTCAATCTTGATCTTGGAAATACCAAGACGATCCGCAAGTGGCGCATAAATCTCGATGGTCTCTCTGGATTTCTCCTTCTGCTTTTCCGGCTTCATGTACTGCATGGTGCGCATGTTGTGAAGACGGTCAGAAAGTTTGATCAGAATAACACGGATGTCCTTTGCCATGGCAAGGAACATCTTGCGCAGGTTTTCTGCCTGCATCTCTACTTTATCCGCAGACCAGTTTAACTGGGTCAATTTTGTAACACCGTCAACTAAAAGAGCGACTTCTTTTCCAAATATTTCTGCCAGCTCTTCTTCAGTCATAACCGTATCCTCCACAACGTCATGAAGAATACCTGCGATAATTGACTCTTTGTCCAGCTCAAGTTCTGCCAGAATGATCGCAACGCAAAGCGGGTGAATAATATACGGCTCACCCGACTTTCTTTTCTGATCCTTGTGAGCATCACGAGCAATGTGATATGCACGCTCTACCAAGTGCAGATCATCGGACGGATGGTATGATTTGATTTTTTTGATCAGTTCTTCATAGAGATCTTCCGGGCTTGTGAAGTCAGCCGGAGTATCCAGAACTCTTTCAAACTTCTTTAATTTATTCTCTTCCATATGTTTCACCCTTTTCGGAATGGATTTTGGATCACTTAATAATACTTAATTATAGTTTTTTTTGTCGGAAAATGCAATACTTTTCGCACTACTTTGACTTTTTGTATTTATCACGTTTTTGAATTCAAGCTTTAACTTTTTAAAGTATTCTAATTGTATTAAAACAATTATTACCCAAAATATGAATTTCTTTCAAATCGGGACACATCTCATAACGCCAAACCTCATCAAAAAAGTCCCAGAGCTGACAGGAGTTTTCAAAATTCCTGTCAGCCTGAGACTCTTTTATTAGCAAGTTGACTCAATTAAATACCTATATTACGGTCTAAATGAATGATACACCTGTCCTGGCTGCATTCCGCCTCTGCAGGCTGCCAGTTCGCTGATGGTTACCAACTGATATCCGCGATTGATCAATTCCGGAATCAGGACCGCTGACGCATCTGCTGTTGCGCCGTAGAGGTCGTGCATGAGAATGATATCACCGTCGCGCACGTTACTCAGCACGGAATTGATGGTTGACTGTGCGTTTCTCGTCTTCCAGTCCAGCGTGTCGATGGACCACATGATCGCCGGCTGTCCGTAAGATGCCAGCGCCGACTGTACGGAACTGTTGACAAATCCTCCCGGCGGACGCATAGTCACGCTTCGCAGACCCGTGATCGTCTGCAGTGTCGAATCAAGCTGATTCAAATTTCCATGAATGCTTTCCGCGGAAAGTCTGGTCAAATATACATGATTCCATGTATGGCTTCCAAGCTCACAGCCCAGCGCCTGCATTCTCTGAATGGTGCTCTGGTGGCTGCCCATACGGTTACCAACCATATAAAATGTTGCTCTTGCTCCGTGTGCTTCCAGGCTATCCAGAATTCTGGTTGTCACAGCAGACGGGCCGTCATCGTAAGTCAAAGCTACCATCGGTTTGGTCGGGTCCACATTGCCCAGAAGCGCAGTCGGCTCCTCTGGAGCTCCGGCTCCTTTTTTGCGGACTGCAACACGCAAACCATCGACCCGAAGTCCCTGACCTTCCAAACCGGCCTTTTCTCCATTCATGACTAACTCCGTCCAG
>JAZOVL010000177.1:0-3228 GCA_045658685.1 Pilosibacter sp. | reverse complement strand
TAGCCATGTCGTTCTGTGAGCCAAGGAGTTGGGTCTAGTCATTGTCTTCCTAAGACCGCTTGGCCTCCGACTTCCAGAAAACCTTGATTTTCTGGGGAATTTTCGCATATAAAATTGGTAAACGATTAACGTTTGGAGAACTGCGGAGCGCGACGAGCACCTTTGAGACCCGGTTTCTTTCTCTCTTTCATACGCGGATCTCTTGTTAAGAAACCAGCTTTCTTAAGAACCGGACGGAACTCAGCATCAGCATGAAGCAGTGCTCTGGAGATACCGTGTCTGATAGCACCAGCCTGACCTGTTGTACCACCACCGTGTACATTTACAAGAACGTCAAACTTGTCAAGTGTCTCTGTAGCTGCAAGCGGCTGACGAACTGTAACTTTTAATGTCTCAAGACCAAAGTACTCATCAATGCTTCTCTTGTTGATAGTGATGTTACCTGTACCCGGTACAAGATATACTCTAGCGATAGATTTTTTTCTTCTTCCTGTTCCATATAATTTAGACATAGTAATTTCCTCCTTCCAGACCTAGATTAAAATTTGATCTCTAAAACTTCCGGCTTCTGAGCTGCCTGCTCGTGATCAGCACCAGCGTATACGTGAAGTTTTGTCATCATGCTTCTACCTAACGGTCCCTTCGGAAGCATACCTTTAACTGCTAACTCAACAACCTTCTCCGGCTTTTTAGCCATCATTTCTCTTAATGTTGTCTCTCTCATACCGCCAACATAATCAGAGTGGTTGTAGTAGATCTTCTGGTCTAATTTCTTACCTGTTACTTTGATTTTGGAAGCGTTTACTACGATTACGTAGTCACCGCAGTCCATATGAGGTGTAAAGATCGGTTTGTTCTTACCTCTTAAAACTTTAGCGATTTCAGATGCTAAACGTCCTAATGTATATCCTGTAGCGTCAACTACATACCATTTTCTTTCGATTGTTGCCGGACTAGCCATAAAGCTCTTCATGGATTTTCCTCCTGTTTGAATTGTATTATATACTCTTAATCGTTTCTTTATCGTATCAAATACTGTTTCCGGGGCTTTGGTAACAGCATTTTTAACCGATGTCACAGTTATACATTATATTATACTCTGTCGGGTGTGTCAACTGTTTTTTCAACGAAAAATTGTACTTTTTCTTGTGATTTTCCTTTAAAAATAAGCATTTTTAAGGGGTGCGGACATTTTTAGCCAGCACCCCTTTATACCAGATTTATCCAAAAATGTCAACCGGACATCGTTGTTTTATTCTGCCTGTATTCAATTAGTTCTGGAAATCGACTGCAGCGTTTCCGTTCTCATCGTAAACAACTGCATCTTTATCAAGAACCAGCTCCTGGATCGCCTCAAGGTATTCCTTGATGGAGCCGAACTCCGGTTTGTAATTTGCGATGATCTCTTTTGCTTTTGCAGCATCGTCAGAAAGAAGCGCCTCAGCTACAAAGAGCTGGGCTTTTGCAGCATTTACACAGAGACGGTTTACATCATCCACCTGGAAGTCGATGCCGTGGCATACGCCTGTTAAACCTGCTGCCATGAACTGTACGCCTGGCATTACGCATGTGAGATCGCCAAAGTCAGAAGAACCTGTGCTCCATGCCTGATAATCAAAAGCAACACGCTCAGCACCTACAAGGTCGGAACAGCACTGTTCTACTAATTCCATAAAGTTCTTATCGTGAACTTCCGGAGAGTAACCCGGTCTGTCGCAAAGTTCAACTCCTGCGCCCATAGCCAGAGCCGCACCTGTCAGTGCACGGTTGAATTTCTTATTTTCTCTCTTCATTGCCTCGAGAGTTCTGCCGCGAACGTAGCTCTCAATCTTCATTTCATCCGGAATGATATTTACTGCACAGTTAACGCCCATCATGATCGGGTGGAAACGAACAGTATCTTTCTCCTGTAATGTCTCACGAAGATCGTTACATGCCTGGAGACCGAGCATGGCAGCATACTGTGCATTCACGCCAAGATGCGGAGCTCCGCCTGCATGTGCAGATTTACCTTTAAAACGAATTGTCTTTGCCATGCAGCCATTATTGCCGAGACCACAGCAGAAATCAAACGGCTCGCCCTCGCCTGCTGCTGTACCGTGTACCATAAGTGCAAGATCAATTCCATCGAAGAAACCGCGGTGCATGAATTCCACTTTACCACCCATATAGCTGATCACGCCTTCTTTACGAAGGTTCTCACGGAATGCAAGCTGGATCATTTCTTCAGCCGGAACTACCATAAGACGGATTGTACCGCAAAGACCATCTAAAGCACCCGGAGCTTTTAATGCTGCCGCGATACCGAGCATGGCAGCACCCTGTGCATGGTGGCCACAGCAATGGGTCATACCATTTACAGATTCCGGATGTGCGGAAATATCAAGGGCATCCAGCTCACTCATAATGCAGAGCTTCGGACCCGGTTTTCCTGTCTCAACGTCTGTATAGAATCCCGGAATGTTGCCGGCCATTGTCAGCTCGTAACCCATCTCCTGGAATTTCTCTGCCATGTACGCATTTGCTTCCCACTCTGTGTAACCTGTCTGCGGATGCTCCCAGAGCCATCTTTCTGCGTCAGCGATCATCTGCTTGTGCGCGTCCACGTTGTTGATAATTAACTGCTGTCTCTCTGTCATTTCTTTTTTCCCCTTTTCTTAATTCTGGAAATCGATCGTTGCGTTGCCGTTCTCATCATAAATAACAGCATCTTTATCAAGAGTCAGTTCGTCGATCGCATCCAGATATTCTCTGATGGAACCGAACTGAGGCTCATAATTTGCGATGATCTCTCTTGCTTTTGCAGCATCATTGGAAAGAAGCGCATCTGTCACGAAAAGCTGAGCTTTTGCGGAGTTTCCACAGATACGGTCTACACTGATGATCTGGTAGTCGATACCATGACCGACACCTGCCGCACCTGCTGCATAGAACTGTACGCCCGGCATTACGCATGTCAGATCACCAAAATCAGAAGAACCTGTGCTCCAGCCGTTATAATCGAAGCGAACGCGCTCTTCTCCAACCAGATCCTTACAGCACTGTTCTGCCAGTTCCATAAATGCCTTATCATGATTTTCCGGAGAATAACCAGGTCTGTCACAGAGCTCCACACCTGCACCCATTGCCAGCGCTGCACCTGCTAACGCGCGGTTGAATTTTTTATTTTCTCTCTTCATTGCTTCAAGAGTTCTGCCGCGAACATAACTCTCGATCTTCATTTCATCC
>JAZOVL010000176.1:0-5263 GCA_045658685.1 Pilosibacter sp. | reverse complement strand
TCTTCTACATTATACACAATTGATCAGGCACAGGAAAAAGGTTTTGATGCTGTTCCACTTTGCGTTTCCATCGGTGACTGGGATGGAAGAGATCTTCACATGGATTATGACAGATTTTATGATACAATTGCATCCGGACATCATCCGAAGTCTTCTCAGCCGCCGATCGGTGATGTTATGGAGGTATTTGAAAAGTATCCGGAAGATGAGATCATCAACATTTCTATGGCTGACGGACTTTCCGGTACATATCAGAGTGCATGTGGCGCACGCGAGATGGTAGAGAATAAAGAGAATATTACTGTAATTAATTCCAGAACTCTTTGTGGTCCACACCGTTATATGGTAACGATGGCGCAGAAGATGAAAGAGGAAGGAAAGACAGCAAAGGAGATCATTGACTGGGTTGTGCAGAAATCCCATGAGACAGATTCCTGGCTGATCCCACAGGATTTTGGCTTCTTAAGAAGAGGCGGACGTATGACTCCGACTGCGGCAGCGATCGGTTCCGTACTGAAATTAAAACCGGTTCTCTGCCTGACAGAAGACTGTAAGAGATTAGATAAATTTGCGATTAAGAGAACATTCTCCAGTGCTGTAAAAGCAATCCTTGATAGCTTAAAAGATAAGCCGTTCGGAAGCGACTACATCTTCTATGTAGTACATGCACGTGCGTTTAAAGATTGCCAGACAGCAGTAGATCTGATTAAAGAATACTTCCCGGAAGTTACGATCGAGACTTATGAATTGAGCCATGCCTTTATTACACAGGGAGGTCCGGCTTGCGTAGCAATCCAGTATATTAAAAAATAAAAATTTTGTTGTGGAACAGGCATAAGGCTGATTGGCTTTATGTCTGTTTTCCTTTATGAATATTTCCGGAAATCTACGACGCAGAAGCCGGAGAGCCGGTTGAAACCGAGTGGGAATCTATGCTATAATTAATTTGGTTTACGAAAAAAATAAGTAAGTCCGACATATAGAAAGTGATCAAGAGATGGAAGCATATTACTATAACCAAATGTCAAAGGTGGAGCAGGCAGTTTACCATGCGATGAAAACCGGATTTTCAGAAATGGCGACCTCTTTCCTGGTGCCTCGCGTGGAGGCGAAGGTACTGGGAGAGGTGTTTTTCCGCATGCGTCTGGATCATCCGGAGATTTTTTATGCGGTGAATTTTAAATACCGCTCTTATCGTGATTCGAATAATCTGGAAATTATTCCGGAATTTTTATTTGAAAAATCGAAAGTGAAAGATCATCAGAAGGCTATGAAGGCCCGGGTGGAAAAATTGGTACGTCCGGCTGTAAAGATGAGTGAAAAGGAAAAAGAGCAGTATATCCATGATTTTATTTGCCAGAATGTTTATTATGACAAATTGAAGAAAGCCTATTCCCACGAAATCATCGGACCGCTCGGTCAGGGTGTGGGAGTCTGCGAAGGTATCGCAAAAACTGTAAAGGTTCTCTGTGACAATCTTGGAATCTGGTGTATCATTGCAGTATCAGAAGCGAATCCGGAGAAACAGATCAAATACCGCCATGCGTGGAATATTGTTCGAATCGATGGCAAGTATTATCATTTAGACGCGACATTTGATAATTCACTGGGAAAAGGCTCTCCTGAGATCCGATATGACTATTTTAATCTGGACGATTCCAGAGTGTTCCGGGATCATGAGCCGGTAATCTGGAAGGTTCCTGCTTGCGGTGACGGAGAACATTTCTATTATAAAGAAAAGAAGATTTCGTTTACGAAGGTGGAGGAAGTGAAAAAACGTGCTTTGCAGGCTGCAAAGAAGGGAAAACCGTTTATTTTCCACTGGAGAGGCGGTTATCTGACGAAAGAGATTTTGAAAGAATTATTGGAGACGCTTACAGAAGCAGCGACGGAGAAAGGAAGATATCTGCGTGTCAGCCTGAACTGGCCGCAGGCAGTACTGCATGCGGAGTTTTCTGAGATTGTTCCGGAACAGGCTGTTGTGATGGAAGAAGCAAACGAAGGTGAACAGTTATAATTTGCAGACCCTGTATACGGAGGTGTGAAGCGTGGCATTATTTCAGAAAAAAACACCATTGGAGAAAGAATGGGAAAAACTGTTGAAAGAGGAACGAAAGTTTCTGCTTTCTCGTGCGGAGAAAAAAGATTCTTTTCTCAATCAGAAACTAGAACAGCTGGTTCCTGCCAAATTGCAGGATACTCTGGATACAGCGTTTGCGAAGGCATTTGGGCTGATTTTCGATAAGGGAACCGGAGTGATTGAAAAGACCTACAATAGAGATGAACTGGAAAAGGATTTTAAGATCAATCAGTTCACATCAGATGTGAAAAAGGACGGAAAATCATTAAAGAAGTTTTCGAAAAAAGCAAGACAGTCTGGAAACGTGAATCTTCTGGTATCCGGAGCGGCAGGAATTGGTATGGGGATTCTTGGCGTTGGAATCCCGGATATCCCGGTCTTTATCGGAATGGTGTTAAAGTCGGTATATGAGATTGCCTTGAACTATGGTTACCGATATGATACTCCGGAAGAGCAGTATTTTATTTTACTGTTGATCGAGTCTGCAATATCACATGGACGTGAGCTCATCGATAGAAATCAGGAAGTTGATGATTATATAAAATGTGAGCAGATGCCGGAACCGTACAATCGGGAGACACAGATTAAGCTTACCTCAGCTGTATTATCAAAAGAATTATTGTATATGAAATTCTTGCAAGGTGTTCCGGTTGTGGGGGCTGTCGGCGGTGCATACGATGTAGTATATTTAAAACAGATTACAGAATATGCGAATTTGAAGTACAAGCGTAGATTTCTTATGAAAAAGCGCATGGAATCCAAGTAACAAGAAGGGCGTGGACAAGATGTCTGAGTACATGAAAACAATGGAACTGCTTAGTGAAAAAGAAAAAAAGAAAGTGATGGAAGTTTCTATGCGTGCCGGTCAGATATTACTTTCCAATGGCGCAGAAATCTCTCGTGTGGAAGAGACCATCGATCGCATATGCAGACATTATGGAATCCAGTCTGCCAATTCATTTGTACTGAGTAATGGAATTTTTATAACGATGGGAGGTACAAGAGAGGAATTTTTTGCAAAAGTACAGCATATTCCTGTTAGTGGAGCCCATTTGAATAAAGTGGCGGCAGTCAATCAGCTTTCCAGGGAGATTGAGGAAGGAAAGCATTCAATCGAGGAACTGGACCAGTGTTTAAATGATATTGAAGCAATGCCAGAGAAAAAACAGATAACACAAATATTGGCCTCTGGTATTGGTGGAGCAGGATTTTGTTTCCTGCTTGGCGGCAATCTAAATGACAGTCTGGCAGCATTTGTTACCGCGTTTCTTTTATACGCATACATATTAAAATGTACCGGAAATATGTCCAAAATTGTATCGAATATTTCAGGAAGTGCATTTGCAACATCTCTTTGTCTGGCAATGTATCATTTGGGCGTGGGACATCATATGGAAACTATGATCATCGGTGCCGTGGTGCCGCTGGTTCCGGGAGTCGCATTTACGAATGCAATCCGCGATATTGCAAATGGAGATTACATTGCAGGAACGGTTCGTATGTTAGACGCACTTCTCGTATTTGTCTCGATTGCTATCGGAGTGGGTATTATGCTTTCGATCGATCATCAAATCACAGGAGGACATCTGTTATGAGTATGATATTGACCGGTCGTTTTTGGATTGAATGTATTGTGGCGGGGATCAGTACGGTAGCTTTTTCTGTAATATTTTATGTGCCAAGGAAATATTACCCGCTCAATGGTGTTTGTGGTGCGCTTGGTTGGGCCGTATACCTGCTGCTTTTCGGAAATGGACAATCATCTGTCGGGGCTACGTTTGTATCTGCACTTGCGGTAATTTTTTTGTCACGATTGCTGGCTGTGACAGAGCGATGTCCTGCCACTCTGTTTCTGATTCCGGGTATTTTTCCACTGATTCCTGGTATAACGATTTACCGGACGGCTTATTTTGTTGTAACAAATGATCTTGGAGCAGCTTTGGATACGGGGTTTCTGGCGGTAAAACTGGTATGTGTGATTGTCCTTGCGATTATCTTTGTATTTGAGATTCCACAGATTTTTTTTACCAGACTTGCACAGAAGTTTTGCAGAAGATGAGCCGTTTCTGTATGCATTTCCTTTGATGCAATGATTTTTTATATTTACAGATTTTTTTACTTATGTTATAATGAACTTCGTATGAACAAAAATAGATAATCCGGCAGAGATTTTGACCGGATCAGAAAATAAGAAATACGAAAAGGATGGTTTTGCAATGGCAACTTTACTTGAAAACTGGAGAGGTCTCGCATACGGCGATGGTCTCGACAATAAACAGCAGGAAAATCTCTGGAGAGGTTATTTCACAATTGAGAAAGGTATCTACGAGCAGATTCTTGCTAACCCGACAGAGGTTGTAGAAGGCACAGTAAAAGAGCTCGCTGAGAAGTATGATACAGAAGTTCTGATCATGACAGGTTTCTTAGATGGTATCAATGAGAGCTTAAAGGGTTATGCAAACCCGATCGAGACAATGGATGAGAACACAGTTGTTAAGATTGAAATTGATCCGGAGAGACTTTACTACAATATGGTAGAAGCAAAAGCTACATGGCTCTATGAGCTTCCGCAGTGGGATGCAATCCTCACAGCAGAGAGAAGAGCAGAGCTTTACAAGGAGCAGAAAGCTTCCGGTACAGTTCGTCGTGAGGCAGTGAAAGTTTACCCGAACGATCCGTGTCCGTGCGGAAGCGGTAAAAAGTACAAAAAGTGCTGTGGCCGTAATAAGTAATGATTTTTGACGGACAAGCCATTACCTGTTATGTGGGTAGTGGCTTTTTCCTTATTTTAGAATAACTCTCTGGGAGGCTCAGATATGGAAGCGTATACCGGTTTTGCAGCTGTTTATGATATTTTTATGGACAATATCCCTTATGAGGAGTGGTGCAAGTATCTGACAGGACTTTTAAAAGAATATGGTGTAGATGACGGTCTGGTACTGGATCTGGGATGTGGCACAGGCAGTCTGACAGAGCTTCTGGATGAAGAAGGTTACGATATGATCGGAATCGATTATTCGGAAGAGATGCTGGAACTGGCCATGGAAAAGAAATATGATTCCGGTAAAGATATTCTGTATCTTTGTCAGGATATGCGAGAGTTTGAACTTTACGGAACCGTGAAAGCTATAGTCAGCATCTGCGATTCCATTAATTACATTACAGAGGAAGAAGACTAAGTCG
>JAZOVL010000175.1:0-2775 GCA_045658685.1 Pilosibacter sp. | reverse complement strand
GCCCATTTGCGGAAACGGTCACCATTCCATTCCAGATATTTCTGATGATCTTCCGGCATATGTTCCGTTATCGTACTGTATTGGCCTTTGCGTCCGTATAAACGTCTGTGGGATGCAATGCGGTTGTGATTATAAAAAGCTTCGATCGTAGTATCGGTTATCCTTACATCAACCTTACGCTTTATGTATTCGTAAGGAATTGAGTATAGCATTCCGTCCACGGATATGTGATAATTAAACTGAACGGTAGCTGATTTCCACTCAGCCAGTTCATAATGGGTAGCCGGTAGCTTGGCCAGTAATGGCAGTTCTTCGTCGCGGAAGATTTCATACCGACTGCCCTCTTTCTTTTGAAATGGACGGTGGACGAATTCTTCCAGTTTCTTTCGTAAGTGCTCCATAACAGAGTGCCTTGTAAAATAATCGAGAGCTGATCTCTCAGCTCCCGAAATGTCATCGTTTACATTCTGCCTGGACATTTTCCGACCAAGGCATCAAGTCTTCCAGATATTCCGGATGATTTCGCCAGTCGGTGTCTGGCATGTATAAAAGTAAATATTCAAGATAAGTAAATACATTGAGACCATTTGCCTTTGCGGTCTCCACGATACTGTATATAGCGGCCGATGCAGAAGCTCCTTTCGGAGTATCTGAAAACAGCCAGTTCTTGCGGCCAACCGTGAACGGGCGGATCGCATTCTCAGCAGCATTGTTTGAGATAGCAAGCCTTCCATCAAGGAGATAGTTCTCCATGTATGGTTTCTGATTTTTCGCATAAACGACTGCTTTTCCTAAAGCAGAACCTTTTAAGACGGACAGATTCTCAAGCCAACACCAAAAGGCATCAAGAACCGGTTTTTCCAGTTCCAGACGCTTGCAGTATCGTTCTTCCGGAGTAAGTTTTTTCAGACTGTCTTCGATATGAAACAGCTGGTCGCAGTAATTCCTGCCGATCTCAGCATTGCCCATCGGAGCATCCGGAGATTGTTTCCCAGGGATCGCTTCCACGAACTTTCTCCTGAGATGAGCCCAGCAGCCGCACCGGATGATATCTTTTAACTTATTGTAGCCGGAAAATCCATCCGAATGCACATAACCTTTGAAATCTTTCAGGTATGCAGCTGCATGATCACCGTTTCTTGATGGCTGGCAGTCATAAAGGATGATCGGAGGTTTCTCGTCTTCTCCAGAACGATAGAGCCACATATAAGATTTCGTCTGCGGTTTCTTGCCGTCCTCTTTGAGCACTTGGACCGGAGTTTCATCACAATGAACGATATCACGTTCCAGTAACTGCTTTCTGAGATAGTCCGTTACTGGCATCAGATATTCTTCGGAACAGCGGATGATCCAGTTTGCCATCGTTGCACGGCTTAAGGACAGTCCCATCTGTTCCCAGTCTTTTTCCTGACGATAGAGCGGAACGCTGTTCACGTACTTCTGGTACATGACATTGGCCACGGAACTCGGAGATGCCAGAGAGTGGTTCATCAGAGAAGTTGGAGTCTCGGCTTTCTTGATATAAGGACGATCGGTACGTTTGCATTTCGGACATTCGTAGGAATAGCGGATATAACGCACGATCTGAAGTTTTGCCGGAATGTATTCCAGTTCTTCACGAACAATCTCTTTTCCTAGAACTTTCAGGTGTGTTCCGCACTGTGGACAGTCCAGATCTTCTTCTGCGCATTCACAAGGGATCTCACGAACAGGAAGATCTTTGATCAGTTCTTCGCGTTTCGTTTTCGGATTTGTACGAACGTAACCCTTAACCGATTTTTTGATCGGTTCGACTGCGTTCGGATCAGCTTCTGTTTCAGCCTCGTTAAAAAGAGAGAGCTGTCCAGGGATCTGTTTCTTTGGAGTCTTTTCGCTGGAAGAACCAAACTTCTCTTTACGAAGAAGAAGGACCATCTCAGTGAGATTATTTACCTGGTTCTGAAGGTTCTGTATCGTGTTTTCAAGGTGCTCAATGTAGGCATCTTTCTCGTTCATTACTGGTCATTTCCTTATCTTTTGATAGGTTTATTATACCACAAAAATGGGCAAAAAGCCAGTAAACACAAGGGTTTCTGCCACTTTCCGGACTAACAGACAGATGCTGTTTCTGCCGGTCTGATCGCTGTTTTCTGTTCTAGTTCCAGACCTTCCATGAGCCATCGGAACTGTTGCCATGTGATCGGTCTTACTTCTTCCTGGGAAAGAGAATGAAACCGTCACCTTCCCAGAGCAGAGCTTTGAACCGGTCACGCCTTTTTCCACAGAAGAGAAAAAGAGCCGGCGCAAACGGATCCATCCGGAACTGTTGCTGAACAAGGGCTGCAAGTCCATCGATTGATTTTCTCATATCCGTGTAGCCACAGGCAATGTAAATGTCTCTGGCAACCGTGATATCGCCTAACATATATTTCTCAGTGCCAGGAGCACCGCCTCCACGGTCTGCTGAGAGGTACCGTTACGCACCTCGATGGTTGCTGCAGGAAGATGAATAATCACCGCCGCCTGAAGATCCGGAGCCGGAGTCTGAACTTCCAGTTTTTGAAAAGCTACCGGTTTTTCCGGTTCTTTAACCGGAACAGGAAGAGACTCACAGATTTCTTCGCGAAGGCGACGTAAATTTCTATAGTATGTCTGTTCGCAAATGTTATTTGCTTTGCACCAGTCTCGCACAGACATACCGCTGGACTGACATTCAGATATCAGTACTTTCCAGCGCTCTCTGCGGACTTGATTTTTAGCGATAGAAACTTGATCCATATGATACCTCCACTAGCA
>JAZOVL010000174.1:0-3470 GCA_045658685.1 Pilosibacter sp. | reverse complement strand
GGATATGAATCAGGAGGATATGCAAAAGGGACTTACCATATTAAAATCCATTATTGATATGTCCAATGAGATGAATCTTCCTATTATCGTAGAAGGAGTGGAAACCCAGGAGCAGGCAGATATTTTAATGAAAATGAAGGTACGCTATGCTCAAGGGTACTTATTCTACCGTCCTATGGCCATTGATGATTTTGAAAAGCTTATTCAGAATCCTGAGAATATGGATTACAGAGGCATTTACAATAAGAAAAAACATGCTTCTGAGCTGCAGGGAGTTATGCGGGATGTTATTGAGAAAAAGAAAAAGAATTTTTCTGTAGAGGCCATTGATTTATCCACTACTATTGGAGGATTTTTCACTTATAAAAATAATGAAGAACAGGAAATTGTTGAGTTTTTAGATAGATGGAATGAGTGAATATAGAATAAAACAGGTTTCCATGTTGGAGTGATGACATGGGGACCTGTTTTTTAGGGGAATATTTATAAAGAAAACATAAAATTAGCACTCAATACTTGACAGTGCTAACAACAAGTGCTATAGTCTTGCTAGAACAAACGAAAATCAGGAGGCTTGCATTTATGAATATTAGCAAATTTACACAGAAATCTGTTCAGGCCGTACAGGGCTGCGAAAAGCTGGCCTATGAATTCGGTAATCAGCAGATTGGTCAGGAGCATTTACTTGTTAGCTTACTCCGCTTGGAAGATAGTCTGATCTTAAAACTAATCACGAAGATGGGAATTTCCGGTGAGCAGTTTTTGAATGACTCAGAAATATTGGTCAACAAACTTCCAAAGGTATCCGGCGGTGGCCAGGTTTACATCAACAATGATTTAAATAAAGTTCTCATCAATGCAGAAGATGAGGCGAAAACCATGGGAGATGAGTACGTTTCCGTGGAGCACGTATTTCTTTGTTTAATGAAGGAAGCAAACAAAGCACTGAAGGACTTATTCAAGAAATATGGAATTGACCGCAATGGTTTTTTGCAGGCGTTGTCTACTGTGCGCGGCAATCAGCGTGTGGTCAGTGACAATCCGGAAGCAACTTATGATACGTTAAATAAATATGGTGCGGACCTGGTAGAACGCGCCAGAGAGCAGAAGCTGGATCCGGTCATCGGCCGCGATGCGGAGATCCGCAATGTGGTACGTATTCTTTCCAGAAAAACGAAAAATAATCCGGTGCTGATCGGTGAACCGGGTGTTGGTAAAACAGCAGTTGTCGAGGGACTTGCGCAGCGAATTGTCCGTGGCGATGTTCCGGAGGGGTTAAAAGATAAGAAATTATTCTCTCTGGACATGGGTGCTCTGGTAGCGGGTGCTAAGTATCGTGGTGAGTTCGAGGAGCGTCTGAAAGCCGTTCTGGATGAGGTGAAAAAGAGTGACGGCCAGATCATTTTATTCATTGATGAGCTCCATACCATCGTCGGTGCAGGTAAGTCTGATGGTGCCATGGACGCTGGAAATATGTTAAAGCCGATGCTGGCTCGCGGTGAACTGCATTGTATCGGTGCAACGACACTGGATGAGTATCGAAAATATATTGAAAAAGACCCGGCGCTGGAGCGTCGTTTTCAGCCGGTCCTTGTAGATGAGCCGACTGTGGAGGATACAATTTCTATTCTCCGAGGTTTGAAAGACCGTTATGAGGTTTATCATGGCGTGAAGATCACAGACTCTGCGCTGGTGAGTGCAGCCGTTCTTTCCAACCGATATATCAGCGACCGTTTCCTTCCGGATAAAGCCATCGATCTGGTGGACGAGGCCTGCGCCATGATCAAGACGGAATTAGACTCTATGCCGACAGAATTGGATGAACTGTCCAGAAAGATTATGCAGATGGAGATTGAGGAAGCTGCGTTAAAGAAAGAAACAGACCGTCTCAGCCAGGATCGTCTGGCAGATCTGCAGAAAGAGCTGGCGGAACTTCACGACACCTTTGCAATACAGAAAGCACAGTGGGAGAATGAAAAAGCGTCTGTTGATAAGCTTTCCAGTCTTCGTGAAGAGATTGAAAGTGTCAAACGCCAGATTCAGGATGCACAGCAGAGATATGACTTGAACAAAGCTGCAGAATTACAGTATGGAACTCTTCCTCAGTTGGAGAAGGATCTTCGCGAGGAAGAGGAACGTGTGAAGAATCAGGATCTCAGTTTGGTACATGAGAGCGTAACAGACGATGAGATCGCGCGCATTATTTCCCGATGGACCGGAATCCCGGTGGCGAAGCTGACAGAGAGTGAAAGAAACAAAACACTCCACCTGGATGAGCAGCTTCATAAGCGGGTGGTAGGCCAGGATGAAGGTGTGGAGAAGGTGACAGAAGCCATTATCCGTTCTAAAGCCGGAATTAAAGATCCGACCAAACCGATCGGTTCCTTCTTGTTCTTAGGACCAACCGGTGTCGGTAAGACCGAGCTTGCAAAGGCACTGGCAGAAAACTTATTTGACGATGAGACCAATATGGTCCGTATCGACATGAGTGAATATATGGAGAAACACTCTGTATCCAGATTGATCGGAGCACCGCCAGGATATGTGGGATACGATGAAGGCGGACAGCTCACCGAGGCAGTTCGCAGAAAACCGTACTGCGTGGTACTGTTTGATGAAGTAGAGAAGGCACATCCAGATGTATTCAATGTACTCCTTCAAGTTCTGGATGACGGTCGGATCACTGATTCCATGGGTAAGACGGTAGATTTCAAGAACACGATCATTATTTTAACTTCCAACATCGGTTCACAGTATCTGCTGGATGGAATCGATGCGGACGGAATGATCCGCCCGGAGGCCGAGGCAGCCGTGCTGCATGATCTTCGCGCTCATTTTAGACCGGAGTTCCTCAATCGACTGGATGAAACCGTACTGTTTAAACCTCTGACAAAGAACAACATCGGCGGAATCATCAACCTGTTGATTGCAGATGTCAACAAACGTCTGGCAGACAGGGAACTCTCCATTTCCCTGACAGAAGAAGCGAAGGCATTCATTGTAGAAAATGGCTATGATCCGGTTTATGGTGCAAGACCGCTCAAGCGCTACCTGCAGAAACATGTGGAGACACTGGCTGCAAAACTGATCCTTTCAGATGGCGTCCGTGTAGGAGATGCGATCCTGATCGAGATTGTGGATGGGAAATTGAGTGCAAGAGCAGTGAGATAATTGTGGATTTAGGTTAGTAAAAATAAAATAGAGGTATCTGTAGAAAATCCCGTACACTATCTCAAAAACGGCTGACTACCTTTGCTTCACTTCGTTTTATTCGCCCTTACGCCGATTGCGATAAGGACGTTTGCGATCTCAGTAAGGGCGCAAAACTTGTGAAGCTCAGTCGTTCAGCCTATCATTTGAGATATGTACGGGATTTTCTATCAGATACTTTTTTATTTTTCTAAACCTAAATACAGTAATTAGCTTGTCAAAATCTCCGATTGGGACAGAAAAACAAAAAGGTAGGCTTT
>JAZOVL010000173.1:0-5123 GCA_045658685.1 Pilosibacter sp. | reverse complement strand
ATCTGTAAAGGAAATCGCAAATGAGTGTGCACTTCCGATATTAGAAATCCCTCGACATATTACGTATATTGATTTGATTATTCAGGTCATGAATCTCATCTTCGAAGAAGAAGGCAGTTCAGTAATTTTAGAGAAATATATCAAAGATATTCTATATGAAAATTATAGTGACGAAATTCTGATGGCAGAACGAGGCCGATTGTTTGGATTTGATGTAGAAAACAATTATTTTGCCGCTATTAATATTTCATTTCGTAAAAAATATTCACCCACGGAACATGAAAAGAAAAAACTTCGTTTTTTATGCCAGTCTGTAAAACAGTTTATCAAGAGCAGTCCGCATATTAGAGAATGTCATACGATTCCTTTGGAAAAAAGTTATGTTCTCTTTTTGGAAAGTGAAAATGAAAATCATTTAAAACGACTTCTTCATACTCAAATCACAGAGCAGTTATTTGAGAAATTGTGGAATGGAAGAATTGACGTATTAACATTTGGTATAGGGCCGGTGCTTCATGGAATGCTGGGAATTCGTGATTCATACAGTGCAACATTTAAGGCGGCCAGAGTCGGACAAAAACTAAAACCGGATCAGTTTGTGTTTTCTTATGATAAGATTAGCACGTTTTGTGAGTTGGAAGATTTCTTTTCCGGAGGAAAAGGACAAAATTTTGCCAAGGTATTGGACGAACTGCAGAATCAGGAAATGATGGATACGTTGATAACATATTTTGAATCAAATAACAGCATTGATGAAACGGCTGACCGGATGTTTGTACATAAAAACACAGTAAAGTACCGGTTAAATCGATTGCAGGAGCTGACCGGACTCTATTTGAAGAATCCGGATGACAATTTCCAGCTGTATTTGGCAGTATTGGCAAAGAAACTTCGAAAGTGATCCATAAAACCAGCATATTTACTAATGCACGTAGGTAGCTGTGTTTGGTTATTTAGACAAAAGATGGATAAATAATCTTGTATTTTTAGACATACAATCTTCTTAAGTGATAACTTATAATTAGCTTATCAAAATTACTTAAGAGGGGGTACTTACGTGGAACATCGAATCGAAGATATTAAATATTGTGAGTATTTATTTAATCAGTTTTACGATATCGGAAGCACAGAAAGTGGCGGTGTTACCAGACTTGGTTACTCTAAAACAGAAGATAAAATGCATGAGGTGTTTGCAAAACTGGGCAATGATCTTGGTTTTAGAAGCTATCAGGATGAAGTTGGTAATACATATGTAGCGAATTCCGTAGATGAGGGTTATTACCTCATGGGTTCTCACCTGGATTCTGTTATTGAAGGCGGAAGATATGATGGTGTAGTTGGTATTCTTGCTGGTCTCATGGTTATGAAATGGGCTGCAGAGGATGGTTTAAAATTACCGATTCGTGTTGGTGCATTCCGTTGTGAGGAATCTTCAAACTTTGGCTGCTGTACAATTGGTAGTGGTTTGATTACAAAAGAACTTTATAAGCAGGATGTTGCAGATCTTGTATCTAAAAGCGGTTGGACTTTAGAAGAAATATTCAAACAGAATGGCTATAGCCTCTATCCGGCAAAAATTTCCGGCCTGAAACAGTATCTTGAAGTACATATTGAGCAGGGAAAGGTACTGGAAGAGTGTCAGACATCTGTAGGTATCGTAACAACAATTGCAGGACCGAGACGTTTTAATATTTATCTCAGAGGTGTTGCAGAGCATTCCGGTGCTACCCCAATGTCTATGCGTTACGATGCTTTATGTGCAGCTGCAGAGATTATCCTTGAACTTGAGCGTATCGGTAAGAAAGAATCCGTATACCAGTCTGTAGCAACTGTTGGTGTTGTAAACAACCATCCGAATGTACTGAATGTTATTCCGGGCGAAGTTCAGCTTGGTATCGATATTCGAGGCGTTGAAGTAAGCAGTCTGAATCGTATGGAACGTGATATGAAAGAAGCGGCAAAACAGATCTGCAAAAACAGAGGTATCGAATATTTAGATGAAAAGATCAGTGAAATTGCTCCGGTGGATATGAGCGATATGGTACAGAGCGGATTAGAGCAGGCAGCTAAGCGTTTAGGAATCAGCAACAGAAGAATGCTCAGTGGTGCAGGACATGATGCAATGGCTTTTGCGAATATTTGTGATACAGGTATGGTATTTATCCCGTGCTTAAAGGGCATCTCCCACAACCGTGCCGAATTTACATCTATTTTAAGTATTTGTGATGGTGCACGTGTGATTTATGAATATCTGAAAGGAGAGGCAGTATGATTTTAATCAAAGACGGACGAGTAATTGATCCTTATTCTGGAATTGATGAAGTAATCGATGTAGTAATCGATAATGGAAAAGTTGTCGGAATGGGAAAATATGCCAAATCTGATGAATTCGAGAAAGTCATTGAAGCAAAAGGCAAAATCGTAGCACCGGGCCTTGTTGATGTACATGTTCATTTCAGAGATCCGGGTCTCACATATAAAGAGGATCTGGAAACAGGTGCAAATGCAGCGGCAGCCGGTGGATATACAACAGTAATCTGTATGGCAAATACAAAACCGGCAGTAGATTCTGTAGAGACTTTCAATGATATTAAAGAACGTGCAGACAAGCTTCCGATTCATGTATTACAGGCAGCAGCAGTAACAAAGGATTTAAAAGGTGTTGAGCTGACAGATATGGATGCTCTGCGTAAAGCCGGAGCTCCGGGATTTACAGATGACGGAATCCCGATCGGTGACGTAAAGGTTCTCCTTGCTGCACTGAAAAAAGTAAAGGAATTAAATGTTCCGATCAGCCTTCATGAGGAAGATCCGACCCTTGTTGGCAGCTATGGTGTCAACCAGGGTCCGGTATCCGAAAAAGTTGGAGTGGCTGGTGCACCTGCATTAGCAGAAGAGACATTGATTGCAAGAGATGGGCTCCTGGCTCTCAGAACTGGTGCCAGAGTCAATATTCAGCATATTAGTAGTAAAACATCGGTGGATATCATTCGCTTACTCAAAAAGCTGGGAGCTGATCTCTTTGCAGAAGTAACACCGCAGCACTTCTCTTTAACTGAAGATGAAGTATTGGCAAAAGGAACACTTGCAAAAGTAAATCCTCCGCTGAGAACAGAGGATGACCGCTATGGTTTGATTGCAGGATTAAAAGACGGTACGATTGATATCATCGCAACGGATCATGCACCGCACAGCAGAGAAGAAAAAGCAAAAGAAATGAAGGATGCTCCGAGTGGAATGATCGGTCTTGAGACTGCACTGGCTCTTGGTATTACGAACCTTGTAAGAAAAGGCCATATGACAATGATTCAGCTGTTAGAGAAGATGACAGTAAATCCGGCAAAGTTATATAATCTTGACTGTGGAAAAATTAAAGTAGGTGAAAGTGCGGATCTTGTTATTTTCGACGAAAGAGAACGCTGGATTGTAGACGGAAACTGCTTCCATTCTAAATCTGCAAACTCTCCGTTTATCGGACAGGAACTTTATGGAAAAGTTAAATGTACTATCTGCCGCGGCAACGTGGTATTTGAAGAATAGGAGGCAAATATGTCAAACACTAAATCAAATTCTGGCAATTCTCTTGCCAAAAAAATGGCGATTTCACTGGTATGTGGACTTGTAGTAGGTATCGGATTTATGATCCTGAGAGAAAAGATGCTCAGCTCTGGAAATGAAGCAACATGGGCTCTGATCAATCGTATTTTCTTCCAGGATATCACAGCGGCTGGCGCTGAATCTGCAATTGGTATCTTCTATATCGGTGGTCAGTTATTTATCCGTGCATTACAGCTTGTAATCGTACCGATGGTATTTACATCCATCACACTTGCAATTGGTCAGATTTCTGACACAAAGACACTTGGCCGTATTTCGGTTAAGACACTTGGCGGATTCCTTTTCTGCTCTGCTATTGCTCTTGTAATGGCGTGTGTAGCAGGTATTGTGGTATTTAATGCAGGCCTCTTTACAGCAGAAGTAAGCGGACTTTCCGGAGCTTCTGGTAAAACAGGTGCTAACCCGTTAATGGTAGTACTGAACATGGTACCGTCCAATATTACAAGTGTATTCAGCAGCAATACAGAAGTTCTTGCGATTGTATTCCTTTCTGTGGCTCTTGGTCTTTGCATGAACACAGTTGGCGAAGAAAAATCTGCAGTTTTAAAGAAACTCATCACAGAAGTAAATGACGTTGTTGTTCTGTTTTTAAACTACATTGTTACAAAGTTCGGTCCGGTTTGTGTATTCATGCTTCTTTCCAGAACATTTGCAACATATGGTATCAATTACTTAAAACCGGCATTTGCTTACATGATCGTAACATTAATCTTATTACTGCTGTTCCTGTTCATCGTATATCCGGCAGTAATTGCATTTGGAGCACGTTTAAATCCGGTAGTATTCGTTAAGAAGATCGCTAACGTAGCTGTATTCGGTTTCTCCACATCCTCCAGTGCAGCAACACTTCCGATGAACCTTAAAACATGTACAGAAGGTTTTGGTGTAGATTCCACAATCGCATCCTTCGTACTTCCGTTAGGTATGACAATCAACATGAACGGTACTGCAATCATGCAGGTTATTGCAACTGTATTTATCGCAGGATGTGCAGGATATGATGTTACATTACCGCAGCTCGTTGTAATTGCTCTTTTAGCACTGATCGCTTCTGCAGGTACACCGGGTGCACCGGGTGCTGGTGCAATTATCCTGTTCACTATCTTATCTGGTGTAGGATTTATCAATGATGGAGCGCTTCTCGCTTACTCTCTGATCCTTGCAATCAACCGTCCGGTTGAGATGGTTGTAACTGCTCTGAACGTAGTTGGTGACGCAGTAACAAGTATCTGGGTAGCAAAGAGTGAAGGTAAGCTGGACGAAGCAAAATATAATGCGTAACTAAAAATATTTTCTGTCGGGAGATCGTAAAACACGATTTCCTGACAGGAACAGATAAAGAAAGGAAGAGTAAAGATGGCTAAGATTTTAGAAAATCAGAGAATCACAGATGACTTTTATCTGATGAAAGTGGAGGAGAAGAACAATGCCGAGATGGGTCAGTTCTACATGTTAAGAGCATGGGACAAGTATCCGGTTCTCTCCAGACCGATCAGTGTATTTGA
>JAZOVL010000172.1:0-12215 GCA_045658685.1 Pilosibacter sp. | reverse complement strand
AAAAGAAAAAAGAAAAAATATTCAGAGTAAACCGGCAGAGTGAAAAAAGAAAAATTTAATATAGAGAGAAAAATAAAAGTTCAAGAATATATTCAAAGAAATATATGAGAACAAAAAAGAAAAAATTCCCTTAAAAGAATTTGGTAAAAGAACAAAGCCCCAAATTTAAAAACCAAAATTAAAGAAATAAGGAGAATAAAAAACCGATGAACATCGAAATGTAAAGTGGGTATCGAAAAAAGATAATATTTTCGGTACCCACTTAAAATTTGTCCTTATATATATCTATACGCCGCTGAGATCAAATGGAGGCGTATATTCTTCTTTTGCACTGCTTTTTTCTTGCATGTATCCATGCACCAATCCCAGATCGATAGCTGTATCCAGAACTTTATGATATTCGTAGGAAGTGATTCGACGATTGATTTCCGGAAATTCTGCACTTTTGTGGAACGGAGTGTACTGGCTCATAAGGCTGACCAGATATGTTCCTTCCGGAAGGGAATCTTTGATCCAATGGAGGAGACGAATGGAGTCGTCCTTGGCTCCAGGGAGAACCATATGGCGAATGATCACACCGCGGTCAAGGAGATCTGGATTTTGCTTATTCCAGGATAATCCTCCGGTGACACGGACCATTTCTTTGATGGCTCTGGACGCATATGCGAAGTAATCGCCTGCTTTGGAATATTTCATCGATAGTCCGGAGTCATAGTATTTTAGATCTGGCAAATAAATATCTATGTAATCGGAGTATTCCTGTATCGTCTCCACTCGTTCATATCCGCCACAGTTGTATACGACCGGAATGGTTAGTTTGGAACCAAGCAAATCGAAAGCTTCTTTAATCGAAGGAAGGTAGTGGGTCGCTGTCACAAGGTTGATGTTGTGAGCGCCTTTTTCCTGGAGTTCCAGAAAGATTTCTGCCAGACGTTCTACAGTGATCTCTTTTCCAAAATTATCATGGCTTAGGGTATGATTCTGGCAAAATACGCATTTCAGGTTGCAGCCGGAAAAGAAAACGGTTCCGCTTCCATTAGTCCCGCTGATGCAGGGCTCTTCCCACGGATGGAGAGCTGCGCGTGCGATTTTTAAGGTGCTGTCTGCCTGACAGTAGCCGCGACCGGTCCGACGGTCTATGTTACACATTCTTGGACAGAGAGTACATGATTTATATGAAGATGACATGAGATACCTCCATGAGAGGGGCCGCATACACTGCGGCCCGACTGATTGTTTATTTTTCCGGTTCAGAATCATGTTCCGGAAGAAATTTGTAAAGCTGGTTGTAGTGTTCGACTTCGGCGTCGTCAATGGGAGCTGCATGCATGAGTCCTGTACACTCCATGGTGGAGCATGCCTGGATGTCAATGTCAAAATCCTGATCGGAAGCAGTTCCGTTTCGTGTTTCATTTTTCATAACAATCACCTCAAAGATAGTGTGAGAGGATTGTTATAAAAGGATACGCGGCAGATTTTGTTAAAATATTACAGATAGGTTCGAATGATACTCCACTCATCTTTCAGGCGGTCCAGAGACCAGGCAGCGTTTGCCGGGCTTGTGGACGGCAGACGAAGAGCCTGACGACCGGTTAGTTTTTCCTGGTATTTTCGGTAATACTGATGGGACGTTGCGCCGTTACAAAAAATCTGCAGTTCTGGTGCTTCAGACAGAATGCAGGACAAATCATTTGGAACCACATCTTTGATAGAACTGTCGCTGGAGCCTTCGATGGTGCAGGAGGCAATGGTATCCCAGACAGCAATATGATTTTTCAGTAAAAATATTTTCTTTTCTTCAATGGATGCCGGAAGCGGCTGTTCCAATACGGCAGCCAGTGTTTTCCAGAAACGGTTTTGAGGATGGTGGTAGAAGAAACATCCTTCTCTGGATTTTACGCTCGGAAAAGAACCTAAAATCAATATTTTTGAGTTTTGATCATAGACCGGCGGGATTGGATGTTTGATGGATTCCATAACTGTCCTTTCTGTTTCTCCTCGTTTGACTTTGTTTAAAAGTATCGCAAAAAAGGTGGATTTTGTCAAAGAAAACACAGAAATTTAATATTTTTTTTATTGCCTTATGGGGAAACTCAAATTATAATGATTAGGAATTGTTAAATCATGGGATATCAGACCTGTGATGAAGTAAGAAAGTGGAGAAATAAGAATGGATAAAAAACCCCAAAAGCCAAATAAGCCAATCAATAAGAATGGTAAAAAGCCGGAAGGCCCTAATATAGGTGCTCTTACCATTATCCTTCTGATCACTGTCGTTGTTGTAAGTCTGATGAATTCAGAACTGAAAAAGAGACAGACCGAGCAGGTGGGATATAAAGAGTTTATTGAAATGGTAGAGAGTGGAGAAGTTGAGGAAGTACGTTACTCTGGTAACCGTATTTATATCACTCCAAAGACATCTTCTACCCAGTATTCTCGTCTTGTTCAGTATTATACAGTTGAAGTCCTGGATCTGGATCTGACCAACCGATTATTGGCTGCCGATGTGGAAATCAGGCAGGAAGAGACCAGTACCGGAGACCTGATTCTGGAATTTGTTCTTAGCTGGCTGCTTCCGTCAGCGCTGATGATCGGACTGTTATACTTTATGTTCGGTCGTATGGGCGGCGGCGGAGTTATGGGCGTCGGAAAGAGCAATGCCAAGGTCTATGTTCAGAAAGAGACCGGTGTGACATTTGCAGATGTTGCAGGTGAGGATGAGGCGAAAGAGTCTCTGGTGGAGATCGTTGATTTCCTGCACAATCCGCAGAAGTATACAAAAATCGGTGCGAAACTTCCGAAGGGTGCGCTCCTTGTGGGCCCGCCTGGTACAGGTAAGACACTCCTTGCAAAAGCGGTTGCCGGTGAGGCGCATGTACCGTTCTATTCCCTGTCAGGTTCCGATTTCGTAGAAATGTTCGTCGGTGTCGGTGCATCCCGAGTGCGTGACCTGTTCAAACAGGCACAGCAGTCTGCACCGTGTATTATTTTCATCGATGAGATCGATGCTATCGGACGCAGCCGTGATTCCAGAATCGGCGGTAACGATGAGCGTGAGGCGACATTAAACCAGCTTCTCTCTGAGATGGATGGTTTTGATTCTTCCAAGGGTCTTCTGGTTCTGGCGGCGACGAACCGTCCGGAGATCCTGGATCCGGCGTTACTTCGTCCGGGCCGTTTTGACCGTCGTATTATCGTTGACAAACCGGACCTGAAAGGCCGTGTAGAAATCCTGAAGGTACATTCCAAGGATGTTCGCCTTGACGAGACTGTTGATTTTGAAGAGATCGCTCTTGCGACATCCGGTGCTGTTGGTGCGGATCTTGCAAATATGATGAATGAGGCTGCTATCAATGCAGTTAAGCATGGTCGTCTGGCAGTATCCCAGAAGGATCTGTTTGAGTCTGTGGAGATCGTATTGGTTGGTAAAGAGAAGAAAGACCGCGTATTAAGTAAAGAAGAGAGACGTATTGTTTCTTACCATGAGGTCGGTCACGCTCTCGTTACTGCACTCCAGAAAGATGCAGAACCGGTTCAGAAGATCACAATTGTTCCGAGAACCATGGGTGCATTGGGCTATGTGATGCAGGTCCCGGAAGAAGAGAAGTACTTAAATTCCAAAAAAGAACTGGAAGCGATGCTGGTTGTTTCCCTTGCAGGCCGTGCGGCTGAGGAGCTGGTATTTGATACAGTTACAACGGGTGCAGCCAACGATATCGAACAGGCGACAAGAGTTGCCCGTGCGATGGTTACTCAGTACGGTATGTCTGAGCGCTTTGGCCTTATGGGACTTGCGACTCAGGAGAGCCAGTACCTGACTGGACGTACAGTTCTGAACTGTGGCGAAGCGACAGCAGCGGCTATCGATGATGAAGTTATGCATATGCTGAAGGCGGCTTATGAGGAAGCGAAGAGACTTCTCTCTGAAAATCGCAAGGCGATGGATCACATTGCAGACTTCCTGATTGAGAAAGAGACGATTACCGGTAAGGAATTTATGGAGATTTTCCATAAAGTGCAGGCTGGTGAAGCTGTGGAAGAGGAGCCGGAAGTTGAGACTGAGGTTACTGCAGAGGAACCGGAAGTTGAGACTGAGGTGATTGCAGAAACCGAGCCGACAGAAGAAGAGACCAAATAATAATATAGAGGTAAACAAGAAAGAGCCGTGACTTTCATGAATGAGGTCACAGCTCTTTTTGTGTTGTTAATGATTAACCAAACAAACCGGTTATCCACGCGAATCCGGTCATTAATACACCGACCAGGAAGAAGTATTTGAACGCATATTTCTGCCATTCACCGATGTCCAGTTCGCACATTCCTGTGAACAGGAAGAAGGTACCGATCATAGGGGAAAGTGGCCAGCCTAAAGTAATCTGACCGATAATGGAAGCGCGGGCGATATCAACACCGTTGACTCCCAATGCCTCAGCAACTTCGACAATGATCGGCATGATTCCATAATAATAGGAGTCCGGATCAAATAGGATGCTGAGCGGAACGGACAGTACGCCAATGATCGGGGCCATGAATCCGGAGAGTGACGACGGGATTAGTTTTACCATTGTATTTGCCATTGCACCGGACATTCCGGACTGTCCCATGATTCCCATTAAAATGCCTGCGGCGAAAATGACACTGCACAGCAGGATTGCATCCTTTCCCTTTTCTTCAATCAGATTTCGCTGAGTCTGCGGATCGCGGTAGTTGATCAGAAGCACCAGACACACGCCGATCATAAAGGAAACGACCGGAGCAAGAATGGAAGAAACCATCATTCCTAACACACCGATGATCAGGAGCCAATTGACCACGATCAATTTCGGGCGGCGCATTTTCAGTTGCTCTTCTGTTGGTTTGGAAGAATACTCTTCAAAGTTGAAGCCTGTGCCTTCCAGCAGGATACCCTCGGAGATTAGTCGTCTCTTTTCATTACGACCTACAAAATAGCAAATGACAAGCGAAGCCAGTAATCCAAATATCTGAGTCGGGATAAACGGAATCCAGAGTTCCATAACATCCATCTCCAAAGCAGTAGCTGCACGCAGTGTCGGTCCGCCCCAAGGGATTGTGTTCATAATACCGGCTGCAAGACCGAGAGGCAATGCAAGGGAAGTATTTCGCATCTTAAGTTTTTTAAAGATTGGAAACATCGCCGGAACCACAAGGAGTACCGTAACGACACCGGAACCATCCAAGTGTACTAACATCGCGAAGAAAAATACACCGATGATCAGACGGATCGGATCTCCCTTTGTTGCTTTGATGATGGCATTAATAAATGGATCGAAGGCTCCGGTTTCACTGATCACTCCAAAGAAGATTACGGAGAATATGAACATGATACCGGTTGTCGCAACGGATCCCAGTCCTTTTGTGATATAGTCTCCCAGATAGGCGCCATGACCGATGAGAATACAGGTGATCATCGGAACTCCGGCGATCGCAACATAGGGAGAAACAACTTTCCGGTTTAAGACCAAGAGAATTCCTGCAATGGTCAGAAAACCGGCCACGCTAAGTACTAGTTCTGACATAGTGTATTCTCCTGATTATTTTTTCGGTTTGATCGCCTGCGGAATAACATCCTTCGGGATCGGACATTCGTATTTCTTTCCGCCAAGACGAGAGTTGAGTTCTTTCTTGGCAGCTTCGATTTTCTCCGGAGATTCCACCATGTCGATCGCAGTTGCAGCCATAACCTTTGCGGTAAAGATCATGCCTTTGTATGCGATTGGGGACTTACCCTGAGCGGTTCTCTGCCAGGAGTGTGCTCTTGTACCGGCAGCTTCTGTCATTCCTTTGAACTGAACGGTCGGACAAACATAGCTTACATCGCCAACGTCTGTGGAAGCGGATAAGCAGTTTTCTACATCAGCCAATGGTACAATAAAATCATAAATATCTGCGTCTATGAATGGAGCCATTACAGCTTCTGCAGCCGCTCTGGAGCTCTTTTCATAATGTTTCATTCGATCCTGGACATCAAACTTCACATTGCCGTAAGAGGCTTTGATCTCAGCGGCAAAACGATAATCCTCCTCTGTGTACGGTTCTCGTTCGATCTCGATCGCATTTTTGTACATGATTTCCTGAAGAACGGTATTATCCACAAGGTTGGAGCAGGCTTTGATGAATTCCATTTCCATCTTTGTGCCGGTCATCAATGCTGCACCTCTGGCAATATCATTGATGCGCTCGTAAATCTCTTTGACCTGGGCATTTTTCGGAGCACGGATCAGATAGAGAACTTCTGCATATGGCTGAACCACGTTAGGCGAAAAACCACCTGTGTTTGTTACCGCGCAATGAATTCTGGCTTCCTGGATCACATGCTCTCTTAAATACTGAACACCGACGTTCATAAGTTCTACTGCATCGTACGCACTTCTTCCTTTTTCCGGAGCAGACGCAGCATGGGAAGAGAGACCATGGAAACGATAACTGATCTGATAGTTCGCCAGTGTGCTTCCAACCCAGACTTCGTTTGTTGCCTGAGGGTGCCAGGAGATTGCGAAATCTACATCGTCGAAAACTCCTTCTCTCGCCATAAACGCTTTTCCAGAACCGCCTTCTTCACCAGGACATCCGAAGAATACAACGGTGCCTTCTTTTTCATTTTTCTCAAGATATTCTTTCATTGCGACAGCAGCAGCGACAGAACCGACACCGAGCAGGTTGTGACCGCAGCCGTGGCCTGCAGCTCCCGGTACCAGTTCTTTTCTCTCAGCGCAGCCTGCAACCTGGCTGAGACCGGAGAGGGCATCAAATTCGCCCAGGAAACCGATAATCGGTTTTCCGTGACCAAAGGTGCCTGTAAATGCAGTAGGAATATTAGCAATATTCTTTTTCACTTCAAATCCTTCTTTTTCCAGAAGATCGCAGAGGATTCCCATGGAAACATGTTCAAGGAATGCAGTCTCCGGATTATCCCAGATCCTATCACTGGTTTTGCAGAAAAGTTCGCGGTCTCGTTCGATTGCTTTTAAAGCTTCTAATTTTGTAATACCCATAAATACCTCCTATTTCATATCCGGCAGACAAGCTTTGATCACAGCATCTGCCAATAGTTTTGAACCATCTTCATTAAAGTGAACTGCATCTGCGTATAAGGCGTGATCGAATGCAGATGTAATGCTGTAAAGATCATTGACTTCGACACCGAGTTCTTCCATCACTTTGCGGGCCACTTGGTTGTATTGTTCAATTTCACGATTGTAACGGAGAAATTCCGGAAATTCTCTTTCTTCGATCACTGCAGTGGATAATGCGAAAATAACTTTTGCATTTGGAAACAAAAAACGGATTCGTTTGTATACACGACGAAGCAGGTTTTCGTAAAATTCCAAAGGAGTCAGAGGCTCATCCCCGAACAGACGCAGAACATCCCACAGTCCATTGTTCCAGTGAACGACATCGATTTCCTCTGCGGGTACAACAGCGGCCCATTTTTGCAGGAAGCGAAGTGTAAACTGTGCAAAGCGGCAGTTTTCATCCGGTCCGTAGACCGTAGCAGCGCCGTCAAGTTTTTCTCTGACATATCGTTCGTAACCCGGACTTACATTGTTATATTTCGAAGGATTCGGAGCACCAAATCGAATCGAATCACCAACTAAAAAAATATTTTTCATATAGATATCCTCCCTTTGTCACAATAGCATGCTATTGTGCTGATAACCTTTCCTCCACTATAGCCTACAAAGCCCTGAACTGTAAATGGATAAAATACAACCATATGGAATTTTTGAAACTAAGATTGGAAAAGAAAGTAGAGTATGATATAATTAATGCGGTGATTTTATGTTACATAATATAGAAAATTTAAAACTGATCAGTGTGATCAAAGGCTCCTCTACACACAATGCGGTACATTCGAATTATCCGCATAGACTGATCCTGCGATTGTCTGGTTCATTACGATATGAATTGAATGGAGAAACCTTGATCCTTAGTCCGGGCGACGCGCTTTTTCTGCCAAACAGTCCGACTTATCGAGGAAGTTATGCCTCGGAAGGACCATTTACCTATATCCTGATTAATTTTGAAGGGGACCTTCCGGATACAGAAGCGAGAGCATATCCAATTTACGGCAAGCAGGAACTCCATCATCTGTATTTGCAGATTTATCGCAGCTGGTCTGTCCAGACTCCGGCCAATCGTTGCCGATGTATGGCATTGCTATATGAGATTTTGTCCCATTTTGCAGAGGCGAATAAGAATGAGATGATTTCGACATCCGCTACGTTAGATCCTGCATTAGAGTATTTGGAACAGCATATTTTTGATCCAACTTTGCGGATCGGTGGTCTGCATCAATTGTGCGGAGTTTCAGATACGTATTTTCGTCGAATGTTTCTGGAACGATTTGGAGCAGCTCCCAAGCAATATGTGCTGGAGCGTAGACTGACTCAGGCGAAGGGGATTTTGTAAAATGGAGAGTTTTCCAGTATTGGGGAGGTGGCGATGCTGACAGGATTTGAAGATGCCTTGTATTTTAGCAAGGCGTTCAGAAAGAAGTTTGGTCATGCGCCGTCTGACTGGTCATAAAATAAGAACGGATAAATAAAAACACCACCGAGATTGATCCCGATGGTGTTTTACTATGTCCTGGAACTATTTGATAACGTGGATCCAGCCTTCCGGAGCTTCAATTCTGCCCATCTGGATACCTGTTAATGTGTCGTAGAGTTTCTTTGTGATCGGGCCCATCTCATTCATGCCGCTCGGTAAGAGGATCTCTTTGCCGTGATCAACGATCTTGCCAACCGGAGAAACCACTGCTGCAGTACCGCAGAGACCGCACTCAGCCATGTCGTAAACTTCCTCAAGCGGAATCGGACGTTCTTCAACCTTTAAGCCAAGGTAGTGCTCAGCAACGTAGAGAAGGGAACGACGTGTGATAGAAGGAAGGATACTGGAAGACTTCGGAGTCACAACTGTACCGTCTTTTGTAACGAACATGAAGTTTGCGCCGCCAGTTTCTTCTACGTATGTCTTTGTAGCTGCGTCTAAGTACATGTTTTCATTGTAGCCCTGGTTATGAGCGTCAACGATTGCGTGTAAGCTCATTGCATAGTTAAGGCCTGCTTTTACATGACCGGTTCCGTTTGGAGCCGCACGGTCAAAATCAGTAACACGAATTGTGATCGGTTTTGCACCGCCCTTAAAATACGGACCAACCGGAGCGCAGAATGTACGGAACTGGTATTCACTTGCCGGTTTTACACCCATAACCGGATCAGAACCGAACATATATGGACGGATGTAGAGAGTTGCACCGGAACCGTACGGCGGAACGAAATCTTCGTTCGCTGCTACAACCTGTGTGATCGCATCGATGAAACGGTCTTTCGGGAATATCGGCATCTCGAGACGAGCTGCAGAAGTCTGCATACGCTCAGCATTTAAGTCCGGACGGAATGTTACGATGTGACCGTCTTCCGTTGTGTAAGCTTTTAAGCCTTCAAAACAAGTCTGTGCATACTGAAATACACATGCACACTCATTTAATGTGATCTGCTCATCTGTAGTTAAGGTTCCTTCGTCCCATGCACCATTTTTATAATTGGAAACATATCTGTAATCAGTCTTGGAATATCCAAATGCGAGATTACCCCAGTCGATATCTTTCTTTGCCATAAATCTTTCCTCCATTCTGCCGGCTTGCTGCCGACATCTCGTTCATTTACGCTGTATTAATAATGTAATGTATGAAAGCGTTAAAACAGCGCTTTGTTCCATTATAATGACTTCTGTCATATCATGCAAGTTATTTATAGAAAAAAGATAGAAAAAATCTAGGAAAAAGGGAGAAAAGATGGTACAATATAATTCCAGGTTATAAGCAACATTCCCTGTAAGAAAGGTAGGAACAAAATGAGTAATTTATTTAATTCTTGGAACTTAAAAGGATTAGAAATCAAAAATAGAATCTGCGTACCGCCGATGGTATGTTTCGGCTGGAACGGAGATGACGGTATGGTGACAGAAAAGAGTGTCAACCATTATCGTGCGATCGCAAGGGGCGGTTATGGTCTGGTGATTCAGGAGGCGACCTGTATCAATCGTCAGGGCAGACTTTCCGGTGATCAGCTTGGTATCTGGGATGATGCACAGATTCCGGGATTAAAGCAGATTGTTGATGCAGTACATGCAGAGGGAACTCCGATTTTTGTTCAGATCCATCATGCGGGCGTGATCTCCTCTGAGGAAGACAGAGTTTGTCCGAGTGATTACACTGTGGCACACAAAGATGTTGAAAAGCACGGACGTGAGCTGACCGTTGATGAGATCCGTGTTTTAGAGAATGAATATATCCAGGCAGTGAGACGTGCGTACGAAGCAGGATATGACGGAGTCGAGCTGCACGGTTGTCACAGCTATCTGCTGAGCCAGTTCATGAACCGCAGAGTCAATAAAAGAACGGACGAATACAATGCAGATGATATGCTGATACTGAAAAATATATTGGAAGGAATCCGTAAAGTAGTTCCGGAGAACTTTATCGTTGGTATTCGTCTTGGAGCATTTGAACCGACTATTGAGGACGGTATCGCCCATGCAAAATGGCTGGAGGAACATGGTATTGATTTTATCAATGTTTCCTATGGTTTCTCTCAGGAAGCAGACCAGATCAAGCCGGAGGATTATCCGTTTGCAGCGGCTGTTTATGGAGGAAAGAGAATCAAGGAAGCAGTTTCTGTTCCGGTATTTGCCGTTTACGGTATTCAGAATGGAGAGATGGCGGAAGCTGCCCTGGAAGATACAAAGTGTGATATGATCAATATCGGCCGCGGTGTTCTGGTGAACTATAACTGGGCGAATGATGTAAAAGAAGAAAAGGATCCGGGAAAATGTCTCTATTGTGCAAAATGTGTATGGCGTGCACAAACAGAGGTATGTGCGGGCAAAGTACTTCTTGAAAGGAGATAATTCAAATGCAGCCAAAGAAACAAAAGCTTCATTATGCATGGCTGATTTTAATTGCCTGTTGTATGATGCAGGGAGCAGGCCTTGGTCTTGTCAGCAACTGTGCCGGCGTGTTCTTTTCTCCGGTTTGTGACGATCTGGGATTTGAAATGGGTAAGTTCACCCTGTTCAGAACCCTGTTTACCATGGCTCAGGCGCTTACGATGCCATATGTGGCAAAGCTGTTCCGGCAGAAAGATGTGCGTGTGATCGTCAGTGTGGCAACTGTGATCATGGGCGGCATCAACATTTTACAGGGAACATTTACCTCTCTCTGGCAGTTTTATGTGTTTGGAATCATCCAGGGCTGTGCAGCAGCATTCATCGGTGTGATTCCGGCTCCGATTTTACTCGGTAACTGGTTCTATAAAAACACAGGAACTGCAGTCGGTATCTCTGCAGCATTCTCCGGACTTGTGGGAATGATCGGAAGCAGCGCACTGGGTATGTTGATCCCGGCGTATGGCTGGAGAACCAGCTATATGATCATCGGTGTGGCGGTGATGGTACTGATCCTCCCGTTTTCCCTGTTTATTTTAAGATATAAACCGGAAGATAAGGGTATGCTTCCGTATGGTGCAGATGAAAGCTATGTTGCAAAGGCAGATGTGAAAGGTGCGGCAAAGAAAGAAAAGTTCAGCGATTTTGCGAAGCAGCCGATTTTCTATATTTCTCTTACTGCATACGCATGTTCCATCATCAGTTCCTATCTGAACTCCTTCCTTCCGTCTTGCGGACTTCAGGCAGGTCTTCCGATGGCGACTGCAGCATTATTGACGTCTCTGGCACTTTGTGGAAATATGACTACGAAGCTGTTCCTGGGTAAACTTTGCGATTCCTTTGGTGTAATCAAGATCTTCATTATTTCTATTTTGATCGCAATTGCAGGACATGCTCTGATCTTTGTGGGCTCTACAGCGCCGATGATGGCAGGTGCATTATTATACGGTATCACAATGCCGCTTTCTACCGTGCTTATGCCGCTGTTCTGCAGACTGTTCTGGAAGGGAGATACTTACGCCAGTGCATATTCCTATGTGTCCATGTTCGGTATGCTGATCTCAGCACCGTTCAACACATTGTTCGGAACCATGTACGATATGACCGGTAACTATAATATGACGATTCTTTCCAGTACGGCGTTTGTCGTGATTGTACTTGTGATGGTTATCTTACCGAAGTTTGTTGTGAAGAAAGAGGCTTAAGAAATTTCCTTCGCAAGTTCAATAAAGGCGTTCATTTCCTTG
>JAZOVL010000171.1:0-11803 GCA_045658685.1 Pilosibacter sp. | reverse complement strand
AGTTTAATTGTTAATAATTTTACTGTCCAATTGATAAATATTACGCTTTACTTTTAGTTATAGTTTTTATCTATATTTATAATTAAAAAAAGCCGTAGAACCTGATGTTTATCAGATTCTACGGCATTCTCATTTCAGCGCAATAAAAAAAGCGGGTGATGGGAATCGAACCCACGTATCCAGCTTGGAAGGCTGGTGTTCTACCATTGAACTACACCCGCATGTTGGTAACTATGAAGCGAGGCTTCATATTACCTAAGATTTGAAGTTTCAGTTTTCATCCACCTCTCACCCTTAATCGGGGTGACAGGATTCGAACCTGCGACTTCCTGGTCCCAAACCAGGCGCTCTAGCCAAGCTGAGCCACACCCCGCTTCACATAACCGCCTAGCGATTTGTTTTCGCTTTCATCGGAACGCAAGGAGAATTATATAATAGGTTTTCATTTTTGTCAACAGTTTTTTTAAAAAATTTTTCAATATTTTTTTCAGCGATTTTTGACCCATTTTCAGGATCGTAACCATCCTCAAAATCCCCCTATTACCACTCCGGATCCAGGCGCAATTCCTCCAGATCTGTCGACTCCACAGTTCCCAGGCGAAAACCGGCCTCTCCGTCCTCATCAGTAGTCATGACCACATACGTGCCCTTTCTATCCGCCTGCCGTGGAAAAGAAAGACTGCCCGGATTCAGACAGATAATACCGTCCTTACGGTTCAAATGCGGTCTGTGACTGTGACCAAACATCGCAATATCTGCACCACGGGACTTCGCCTCTTCTATCAGTCTCTCTGTACTCATAGATACGCCATACTGGTGTCCGTGGGTCAAAAGCACCTTATACTTACCAATTCGAACAATACGCTCTGACGGAGACATAGAAAAGAAATCATTGTTTCCACGAACCGTATAAATAAAGCAACGGTCACTTCGCACCCAGTCCTGGAAATAAATCTCACTGCCTTCCGTATCACCCAGATGAATCATGATATCGAACGGCAATTCTTTTCGAATTACCGCCCGAAGATTCTCATCTCTTTTATGTGTATCACTGACAACCAAAACTTTCATAATGATTAACCAATTTCCTTTTTCAGAACTTCCTTCATTGCACGAAGGCCCTTACCACGATGGCTGATCTCATTTTTCTGCTCCATGGTGATCTCTGCAGAAGTCATACCGAACTCTTTCAGCATAAGGATCGGATCATAACCAAATCCGCCTGCGCCGGCCGGTTCATAAGCAATAAATCCTTCCATGGTTCCGCGAGTTGTCACAACACGTCCATCCGGAAGCACACCTGCGATCACAGCCACGAAACGAGCCGTACGCTCCTCCTCCGGAACTCCGTTCAGACGGTGGATCAGATTCCAGTTCTTGATCTCATAGGAAGTATCCTCGCCCATATAGCGCGCAGAATATACGCCCGGCTCACCATTTAAATAATCAATCTCCAAACCGGAGTCATCTGCAAGAACAATTCCGCCTGTCTGCTCCCAAACTGCTTTTGCCTTGATCACTGCATTCGCTTCAAATGTATCGCCATCCTCCACGATATCGACATGAACGCCGGCTTCTTTTAAAGAAAGAACTTCCACACCAAGATCCTTTAAGATTTCACGGATCTCACGCATCTTACCCTCATTGGATGTTGCAAATACAATCTTATGTTCCATATTCCGATAACCTCCGTTATATCCTCTCTGTTACACCAACTATTTTACATTTGCATAAACCTTCAAACAGACATTGCAGTCATACTCCGTTTCCGTCCGCTCCCAGTTTACACCATCAGAACTAATATACCCTTCTCCGTCACCAATGTCAACCTTCGACGCTCTGCTGCCCGAGCGATATTCCATGGCGACCGGCTCCATTGTGCCTGGCGAGTCGACTTCTACGATCACAGCAAACCGTTCATTTCTCCCCACTGTGAACCGTCCGTCAAACGGAACGGTATAATATCCCACATTTTTCACACAGCCTTCCGCAACCAACGCCCCTGCAGAGGCCCCAATCTCATCCACAGCTCCTAACGGCCTCACATACACTCTGTACGCTGTTTCCGGGGCTGTAGCATAAAATCCGGCTGCAGTCACTTCCAGTCCCTCCTCAGCCTCGTAGATGTTTGCAAACCACGCTTTCGACACGCCGTAACCAATCTGTCCGGTCCAGCCGCAAAGGTCTGTCTGATAAATCCGGTCATAGTTGTCCACCGCTTCGATCCCTGTATAAACCACGCATGTCTCTCCGATCCGACTGTCCTCATATGAAATATAAAAATAGCCGTTCTCGCCAAATTCCGCACCCCAGGTATTCATACAGAGAAATGCTCCATCGCCTTCCGGCTGCTGTACAAAATTCTCTTTAGAATAACGATCATCCCAGCCCACGATCACCACATCATGATTGGGATCCTGTGAGCCATTATAATAGAATGAACAAGTCTCTTCCTGATAATATCGCGCCCGCTCTGTCTCGTCCGTCTGCGGCATATAACATGCACTCTGTACACCGCCTGTCTCCCAAACAGCCTGCTTGACTGCCTCCAGATCCTTTTTCCCCAGAATCTGGATTTCCTGCACATGGTACACCGGCTCTGCTCCGGCCGGCGAATAACCATCACCGTACGGATCGTCCATTTCCGCCACCGGTCCCTGCCACGCAAGCAAATACGCCGAAGCCATCGAATAATCGCCTCCGGCGTCCTGGCCCAGACCAAAGCCATTCTGCAGCGATATATGATCGGCAGAAAGTTCTGTACCATCTTTTGCGGTTGTTTCCAGAGCCTTTAACGAAGCAAACGCCCAGCACGTATGAAATGTTCCCTGATCCGGAACCACTATCGAACCATACGATTCCCGAAGATCGAACTTCTCCGGAAGCCCGGCAATATTCTCGCTTTCCGGATCTCCCAGATTTAGAATCACCAATTCACGCTCTGAACGATCCGCAGAACCTTCATTCTCAAGATCGGTCACCTCACGTGCATCCTTCCAGAGCCCAACGCAGACAAAGGCCGCCAGGCCCACAGCAATCAATGCTGCACCGCCTGCCAGCCGTCTTCTCAACTGTCTTTGTCTTCTACGCTTTCTCCGGGCGATTTCCCGGCGCCTGCTCTCCATTTCCATTCCGTTTACCTGCACTCTTTCCTGTCGGCTTCGGGCCCAGGAACTGATAGAAATAAGTCTTCATCATACCATTGTAGATCTTGCGGTTCTTATCTGCCTTGCGTCCGATATAACGCTCCGTATCCTCGTAGGACGTGATCAGGAACGCAGACCAGGAATCCAGCGCCGCAAAACGCTCACCGATGGTCTTGTACAATTCCGGAAGGTTCTTCTTCTCCTCGATACGCTCACCATACGGCGGGTTGGAGATCAAGAAACCATACTTCTTCGGATGGCTCAGATCCGCCACAGAACGCTGCTGGAAATGGATCATATGATCCACACCTGCCGCCTTGGCATTAGAACGGGCCGCACGGATAATATCTGCATCAATATCGTAACCCTGAATGTCTACCTGCACGGATGTATCCACCAGATCATTAGCCTCATCCATAGCCTCATACCAATGTTTACGCGGAATGATATTCTTCCAATCTTCCGCAAGGAACTCGCGGTTCATACCCGGAGCCATATTCGCCGCCATCATAGCCGCCTCAATCGGAAATGTACCACTGCCGCAGAACGGATCTACCAAAATGCGGTCACTCTTCCACGGTGTCAGCATAATCAACGCTGCTGCCAGCGTTTCCGTGATCGGAGCCTTACTTGTCAGCGTACGATAACCACGCTTATGCAAAGATTCACCAGTTGTATCAATTGCCACCGTCACAACATCCTTGTGAATAAACACACGCAGCGGATAGCTGGCACCATCCTCCGGGAACCATGTGATTCCGTACGCACTTTTCATACGCTCAACCATGGCTTTCTTCATGATGGACTGGATATCCGACGGGCTGAATAACTTACTCTTAATAGAAGAAGCCTTTGCAACCCAGAACTTACCATCCTTCGGCAGATATTCCTCCCACGGGATTGCTTTCGTACCCTGGAACAGCTCCTCGAATGTCTCAGCTCTGAAACTTCCCACCTTCAAAAGTACACGCTCCGTTGTACGTAAAAATATATTGGCGCGACAAATCGCCTCCGCGTCACCGATAAAAGTCACACGGCCGTCTTCTACCTGGCTCACCTCATAACCCAGATCAATAATTTCTTTTTTCATTACCGCCTCAAGACCAAAATGGCACGGGACGATCAATTCATATCTTTCCAAAGCATTCACTCCGTTTTTCTCTTGTTTTCTCTTTCATTTTAAGGGCTTTACAAATGTCTGTCAAATGCTTTTATAATACTTCCCCCGATAGCTTGCAAGCCCGCCCGCTGCTGCCATCACCAGAAATCCCATACGATCCAACATCCTCGCTGCTATCAGACTTTTGCTCCCATGTCCACAGTATACTATAATCGGATGATCATGATCCAGCTCCCAAATCTGTTCTTCCAGATTTTCCATCGGAACATTCACAGCCCCCGCCAAATGCCCGTCCATAAACTCTCCGGAACTCCTCACGTCCAGAAGAGTAAACTCCAGTCCCTGATCCAGTTTTCGCTGCAGATATGTCTCCAGCTGCATCATCGAAATCATTGAAAACATAGACGCCTCCGTTGTCCATCTTTTCATTATAAGATATTCCTTCCGAGCCGGACATGTTACAAACTTCTTTCTCTAATACGGAGCGTTTTATACAACAGGAACGAAGTTTCCTATTTGTATAAAAAAAAGCGACGGAGATTTTTCCCCGCCGCTTCCAGCCTTTCATTAATATCTGTCTTTGCAATCCTGGCTGTTTCTGGAATTGTTCTGACTCTTATTCTGATTGTTGTCCTGGCTGTTTCTGGAATTGTTCTGATTGTTGTTCTGCATTTTGTTCTGGTTGTTGTCCATATCATAATTATTTCTAGACATGTGAAATACCTCCTAAGTTGTTTGCAGCAATCGCCGCTTTATTGACTACAACCTTAGTATGGCTTCAAACACAAAAACTATTCGCCAAATTTATTTTTTAAATTTTTATAGCACTGATAAAATGCCGGTACCAAAAACAAATCCGCTGCGATCCACGCGGCCGGATTGCCAAAGCAAACCGGGCCAAATCCCAACATAGGAACCAGGAAGAAGCCCACAACTGATCTCGCAATCATTTCACAGACACCTGCTAAAATCGCAAATACACTGAATCCCATTCCCTGGATCGTAAAACGCACCACGTTCACCAATGTCAAAGCAAAATAAAATGCACTGTTTGTAATCAGGAACCGATGCACACGACCAATGATCTCTGTTTCACCTGCATCCATAAATAACAATGCAATCTCATCACCAAAGAAATACAACACTGAGAATGCGATTGCAGAATACACAAAACCGATTTTGCATGCGCAGATCATTCCATCTTTCACACGCTCCAACTTCTTCGCGCCCACATTTTGGCCCGCGTATGTTGCCATCGTTCCGCCCAGCGCCTCGTACGGACTGCAGAAAAACAGGCTCACCTTGCTTCCTGTCGCCACGGCTGCTACTGCCAGAGAACCAAGAGAATTGACCGCGGTCTGCAAAATAACACTTCCAATCGCTGTAATGGAATACTGTAACCCCATCGGAATTCCCATGCTGCAAAGCACTTTTGCCAATCCCGGCTGAAATTTCTTCTCTTCCTCTGTCATTTTCAGGATCGGATAATTCTTTCTCATATAATTCAGACACAAAAGAGCCGAAGTACCCTGAGAGATCACAGTCGCAATCGCCGGACCGTTCACGCCCATTCCCAATACGAGAATCGTTACAAAATCCAAAACAATATTTAGTGCCGATGACAGAAGCAGAAAATAAACAGGAGTCTTACTATCTCCCAGACTGCGGATAATACCAGCCAAAAGATTATATAGATATGTGACCGGAATCCCCATAAAGATCACAAATATGTAATCGTACGCGCCCTGAATGATGTCCGCCGGAGTGTTCATCCACTCCAAAATCCTCATACACATCAGACCTACCACAACCGTCATCACACTCGCAAATCCAGCCGTCAGCCAGGCTGCTGTCGCCACGAACTTTCGCATTCCGGAATAATCGCCCGCGCCAAACTTCTGTGCTACCGGAATCACAAAACCGCTGCTGACTCCTATACAAAATCCGTTAATCATGAAATTGATGGATCCTGTCGAGCCAACCGCCGCCAGAGCCGTAACCCCCAGACATTGACCGACAATGATCGTATCTACCATATTATAAAACTGCTGGAACAGTTGTCCTAGTAACATCGGAATCGCGAATCCCAAAATCAGCCGGAACGGCGAACCAACAGTCAAATCTTTTGTTTCCTTACCTTTCATTTCCTTCTCCTAACTTTCAAATTTACAGTCCGGATTATTATAATCGCAGCCGGCCGATTTGTATATCTCGGAAAAATGGAGAATTTTTCCGTCAAACTCACTTTCTTTTCGTAAAAAGCTATGATATGATAAAGACAAATAAAACATATGCAGAGTAGACTTATGCGCGTCAAGTGCCGGGCGGACGGGGAGTTGCCGACCGGACGAATGGATGGTTTCAGGCCAGTTTCCTGCGGTGCATCAGTCGCATCCCGCTGCATCAGAAGATTCGCTCCAACGTATCTCCTGTTGCGGTAAGATTTCTGCAAAGGAGGTATTTTTTATGAAAAAACTACTTGCTTTGATTTCTGAGTCCTACCATGAATTCAAACATGTAAGCACAATCACCTGCTGTGCCATGTTCGGCGCCATGTCCATCGTCTTAAGCTACGTCGCTTCCATCCGGGTGACTCCCAACTTAAAGATCGGTTTCGGCGCACTGCCAAATGAACTGGTTGACTACCTCTTCGGACCTGTCGTTGGCGCATTCTTCGGCGGCGCCATGGATGTGATCAAATTCGTCCTGAAGCCGGACGGCGGCTACATGCCTGGCTTCACCTTCAGCGCCATGCTGGCGGCCTTCATCTATGGAATGATCCTCTACAAGAAACCGATCAGTCTTCCGCGCATGTTGCTCGCCAAATTCATCGTTGTGGTAGTCTGCAATATTCTTCTCGGAACATACCTGCTCTCCACCATCAACGGAAAAGGCTTTATCGCCCTCCTTCCGGGTCGTGTGATCAAAAATCTGATCCAGTGGCCGGTAGATTCCCTTATCTTCTACCTGGTGGCCAAAACCTTAGAAAAAGCAAATGTCTTCAAACTGATCAAACCTGTCAAGCACAGATAATCATGCGAAAAACCGCCTTCAGATTGGAAGTCTGTCGGCGGTTTTCTTAAAATCCTTTTATTATCCTATTTCAACCTTATGGTAACTGTCTAAATTAATCTCCAAGTACGTTTACAATCTTGATCGGCTTACGGTAATTCCACGGAGAAACCTTGATTCCGTCTTTTTCGTTGGAAGCATGTACGATCATACCATCGCCTGCGTAAATCGCAACGTGGTTAATGCGTTTTCCGTTTCCGTAGAAAACAAGATCGCCCGGACGCATCTCATCTGCGCTGATCACACGTCCTTCATTGGCCTGTGCTCTGGAAGAATGGGAAAGATGAACTCCAACCACTTCTCTCATGATGTACATGGTAAATCCGGAGCAATCCGCGCCCTTATGCGGATCGATACCGCCCCATACATAACGGTTTCCAACAAATTCCATACCGTAGTTTACAATCTCTTCTCTCTTCATCTCAGAAGCATCATATACCACTTCTTCTACGGTCTCAGCTACTGTCGCAGCTGCCTCAATGGTATTAATATATCCTTCGTTCTCGCCAATGGTAACTTTCACCCACTCACCGTCGATCACTTCAATAATATCATATGTAGAGCCTTTGGAGGCCTGGCCAATCACAGCGGTTTCAAAATCTGCTTCTGTATAAACATCTGTCACTTCCGCTTCAACACGGACAACCATGGATGTGCTGGTCTGATATTCCGGATTTTCCTGATCCGCAAACGCTACAAGCGGAGCCGCTGTCATAAGCATGGTGCATACAGAAAAAAGTCCGATGGTCTTCAAAAGTTTTTTAATCATTGTTACATTTCCTTTTTTGATTTGTTACAAAATTGTTACGTTTTGTTACATGCACATTATATAATTTGTTACAACTTTTGTCAAGCCTTATCGGTCTTTTCATACATTTTTAACTATTTATGAAATCAAAAAGAACCCATCCACACGTTTCAAAGTATGGACGGGCTCAACTTATTTCTTAAAATTCTTAACAATCCAATAAACCAGGAAAAACATCATCAACGGTCCGGAAAAACGGATCAGCAGTGCAAAGATTCCACCGATCAACCGGAACACCAGCGATACTGCCATAAACATCAGCACACCAGCCAAAAGCTTCCAATACCACTTATTCAGATCAATATAGTGCATGTTGGAAAAAGGACTCTGGTTCTGACTGCCATATCCCTGATTTCCGCTCTGACTGCGGTTTCCGCTATCGCTGTAGGACTCCTGATAGCTGTTCTCATAACCGCCATCTCCCGCACACTCTCCGGATGCCTCGCAGTGCTCAATGATCGTCTTCGCAATAATGAATGGCTCTCCAATCTCGCCGACAATCTCTTTCACCGAGCGGCCCTTAGCCATCTCCTGTGAAAGGTAAGAGCCATAATAACTCACGTTATCTCGGATCACCGCCTCCGGAACATCTCCCGCAAGCGCTTCCTCCAGCTCTCTCAAAAATTCTTCCTTGCTCATCTAATTCTCCTATTTTTTATAATTCTCCTTCAGAACGCCGCCCCTGTAAGCCGCAACCAGCTCATAAAGGTCCGCGATCTGAGCTTTCAGTCTCTTGCCGATATCTGTATCCGCAACCATCACACGCTTCTGCATCCTCTCAACGATCTCCACCTTCGGAGTACTCTCCTGATTTGGATCGAACGGTTTGTGCTCCGCAAGTGCCAGATAATGGGAGTTAAAAATCAGTGTATAACCCGCGATACCGGTCTTCGGCTGATATGCCTTGGAAAGACCGCCATCAATGACATAGAGCTTACCATTGCCCTTGACCGGACTCTCACCGTCTTTTGACTTAACCGGAACATGACCATTGATAATATGAGAACCTGTGGCCGGAAGTCCGAACTCCTTCAGGATCTTATCGCAGACTTCCTCTTTCTGGCTCAGTTTATAGTACGGATTCATATGCTCTTTGTGTGTCGCCTTGTCCGCCACAAAATAGCTCTCGAATGTCGCCATCTTATCCTTACCGAATACCGGAGACTTCGGACCACACCATAAATACCATACAAAGTCCATACACCATTCCTTCATCGGATCCTCCTCCGGAAGGAAATATGCCATCTTCACAATATCCTCAATATAATCCAGAAGACGTTTTCCGGAATATAAGATTCCGTGAAGCTTCAACTCATCAAACTCACCATTCTCCTTCATCGGGATACATCCGTGATACAGAACATTGGAGTTGCAGCACTTGTACATTCCGCCATGAGAATATACAAATTTGATGTGACGCTGTAAATCTGTACTATGCTTGAAGGACATTTGGAGCGTACGCATCAGCTCCTCTTCTTCCTTTGTGAGCTTCAGCGGATCCTTCGGATCTACCGTTGGAAGAAGCATATCTTTCATCGGATACTCTTTTCCACCAATGGAAACTGTTCCCTTTGCAAAATCAATGCATGTGATCTGCAGACGGTCACTCATCTCAAATTCCGGACGGCGCTTGATGATCTGGCCTTCCACCTTGAACTGAATAACCGAAATCGCTTTGTGCATCTTCGCAGCCAGTACCGGATCCACCGAATCGTAAATATTTTCATCCAGGCTCTTCGGCATAAAGATCTCGCACGGATCATTGCCATACACTCTCTCCGCAAACACAGAAAGCGGTCTTAAATTGATGCCATATCCATCTTCCAGAAGGTCGAAACAGTTATAGCGGATCGCAATACGAAGTACGTTGCTGATACAAGCCAGGTTACCGCACGCCGCACCCATCCAGGAAATATCATGGTTACCCCACTGGATGTCTACGTCATGGGAGCGAATCAGTTCTTCCATAATGATATCCGGACGCGGACCACGGTCATAAATATCTCCGATGATATGGAGATTGTCGATGGTCAGGTTCTGAACCAGATCACAGAGCATGATAATGAACTCTTCGCCGATCCCTCCGTCGATAACGGAACGGATGATCTCCTCATAGTATACTTTTTTATTGTCGTCGTTATAATCTACATGAAGCAGCTCGTCGATGATGTATGCAAACTCCTTCGGCAGTTTCTTACGTACTTTGGATCTTGTATACTTGGATGCACACTCCTTGCAGATACGAACCAGGCGATAAATGGTGATCTTCTGCCAGTCCTCACTGAAGCGTCCCTCTTTCTTGGCCAGCTGCACACCTTTTTTCGGATAGTAGATCAGGTTTGCCAGGGCCAGCTCCTCTTCTTCAGAAATCAGAAGATCGAAAGTCTCATTGATCTTCTCGCGGATCACACCGGACGCACTTCTCAAAAGATGAATGAACGCATCATATTCACCATGCAGATCACTGAAGAAATACTCGGTGCCCTTTGGAAGTCCGCAGATTGCCTTCAGGTTGATGATCTCACTGGAAGCCGCCTTGATCGTAGGAAATTCTTTTGACAATAGTTTCAGATAATCTAAATCTCTCATCTTATACCTCCCTATGCATTACCGAAAACTTTCCCCTGTATCGCTCATTTCCCCAAAAAATCACGACGGTAATTGCAATTCCTTTTGTTTTATAGTAACATATTCAAAGGTAAGAATCAAAGGTTTTTCATGTACAAAAAGGAGACCAATTTTATGGATAGAGAAATCCTCTACGTATTCGGCACCGGAAATGCTTCCGTAACGAATCTTTATAATACTTGCTTTGCCCTGCGTGACAAAGATGAATACTTTATGGTGGACGCAGGCGGTGGAAACGGAATTCTCCGTATCCTTGACAATATGCGCGTTCCGATCGAAAATATCCACCATCTTTTCGTAACCCACGAACACACAGACCACATCCTCGGCGTAGTCTGGATGGTCCGCATGATCGCGACAAAAATGCTAAAAGGAAGCTATGAGGGCGATGCCTACATCTACTGCCATGAAGATCTGGCATCGACCATCGATACCCTCTGCAGACTGACCCTCCAGGGCAAACACTACAAGATGATCGGCAGCCGTATCCACATCGAGAAGCTGGTTGACGGCGAGACACGCCACATCTTAAGCTACGATGTGACATTCTTCGACATCCACTCCACTAAGGCAAAACAGTTTGGATTCAGCCTTCGTCTCAACAACGGTCTTAAATTGACCTGCCTGGGCGACGAGCCGTACAATCCGCTGTGCGAGCAGTATGTCAAAGGCTGTGACTGGCTCCTCTCCGAAGCATTCTGCCTCTACGCAGAGCGCGACAAGTGGAAACCATATGAGAAGCACCACAGCACAGTCAAAGAAGCCTGCGAGCTGGCTCAGGAATTAAATGTCCCGAACCTGGTACTCTGGCATACAGAGGACAGCAACGTGGCCGGACGCGAAAGACTGTACAAAAATGAAGGCAAAAAATTTTACACCGGAAAACTATACGTTCCGGACGATGAAAGCCTGATCGCATTATAAGCACGGAGGCAGATCCTATGAATAAGCGTGAAATTTCAGAGATAAAAAAGCAGTTTAAAAAGGACAACAACGCCATCACCCGCATCTGCGGCTGCTACGTTGATG
>JAZOVL010000170.1:0-5601 GCA_045658685.1 Pilosibacter sp. | reverse complement strand
AAATGTGAACATACGAACACCAAGCTCATAGAAAATACGCAGATATTCCAGTTTACCTTCGCAGATCGCACCTTCCTCCATAGTCAGCATGGCAGACATTCTTCCGGCCTTCATGTTGTCTTCGATGTCTTTATAGCTCTTTACAATACCGATCTGATCCGGGTATTTTCTCATCTCTGTTAAGAAAAGATCCGCAAGACGGAAGCCATACTCCGGAAGCGGCATAACACCGTTTAACTTCTCCATATGTCCGAACATAGCAAAGTTTTGAAGAAGATAATTACCTTTCTTCATTTTCTGCAGATCAATATGTAAATCATTTTCCCAAATGCCTGTATTTTCACCATTCATGCGTTTTCCAACCAGACCCAGCAGTGTATCGCAATGCATATCCGCAACTCTCATATATCATTCCCTCTACTTTCCAATTCATTCACTGCGCATAAAAGCGGCATCCGTTAAGGCGCCGCTTCTATTATACGCGTTGTATGATGATTTGTCACGTTTTTCCAACGATTTCCTGTCAAACAAACGCAAAAATTATTCACTTTGAATTTTCTGTATCCTGTCCCTTCATCATTTCTTTACATCAAAGGTGCGATCAGCCGCATCGCTCTTCCAAGAAACCGATGTCCGACTGGAAGAGCCTCATAACTTTCCACCGTCATTCTCGCACACTTGCGAAGAGTATCTTCAAAATCCCGTCGTATTTCTTCAATCACAGGATTTCGATAAATATAAACACCGCATTCGAAATTTAGATACTGACTTCTGAAATCCAGATTAACAGAACCGACCACCGCTTTCTCTCCGTCGCTGATCATTGTTTTCGAATGAACAAACCCCGGCAAATACTCATAAATTTTCACTCCTGCCCCGATCAGTTCCGGATAATAGGAATGAGCTAACATGAAAGCTGTGTTTTTATCCGGAATATGAGGCATAACAATAATCGTATCTACACCACGTTTTGCAGCGTAACAGAGCGCCGTGATCATATCATCATCCAGAACCAGATATGGCGTCATCATGTATACATATTCTCTCGCCTGATAAATAATGTCCAGATATACCTGGTGGCTGACATTTTCATCATCCATAGGGCTGTCACCAAACGGAACTGAATATCCTTGAATATTCAGACCATTGAGATCACATTCCTGACACGGTTCCAGATAAGGACCGTAACTTACGTGATAGTCCAGTTTTTTCGCGCATACATTCCACATCTGCAGGAACATTACCACAAAAGATCTTACCGCAACTCCGCGCACGCAGATCGCATTATCCTTCCAATGACCGAATCGTACCTTGCGGTTGATATATTCGTCTGCCAGATTGACACCGCCAGTATATGCAGTCTTTCCGTCAATGATTAAAATTTTTCTGTGGTCTCTGGTATTCTGATTTGTTGAGATCGCAGGTCGGACCGGATTGAACACCCGGCAGCGAATTCCTTTTTCTTCCAGAACCTTTGAATAATCATGTGGAAGGTTTCCAACCACATTCATACCATCATATAAAATGCGAACCTCCACACCCTCTTTCACCTTTGCCTCGAGAACTTCCAACATACTGTCCCACATATATCCCGGCTGAATAATAAAATACTCCAGAAAAATAAACTGCTTTGCATTTTTCAGTTCCAGCATCATATCTTCAAAAAAATGTTCTCCCAGAGGATAATACTTGTAATTTGTATTTTCATAAACCGGAGCGCCACCAGCCTCAAACAGATATCTTGCCATGTTAGAATTGCTCCGGCTCTCTTTTTTCAGCTTTTTGAAAACCGACTGATTCTGCGGAAGATAATGGCTGGTTCTGGAATGAATATCCGAAATCCTCTTTGCAAGGATCTTCGGCTCCGTCTGCAGTTGTACAAACATATAAAATAAGCCGCCGAATACCGGGAACAACAAAACCGGAACCAGCCAGGCCATCTTAAAACTTGCATTCTGCTTTTCATTTAAAATGTGGATTGCCAAAATTCCTCCCAGTACTGCCAGCGCACCATATCCGTACGCACGGTACCTCTCATCAATCCATGAAAACAATCCAATCAGTGTTATAATCTGTACCAGTGTAAACAGGATAAAGAACATGGCTCGTCCGAACACAAATCGTACCAGACTTCGTTTACCTTTTCCTCTTACATCAATCATCAAATTCCTCCATCTCAGTTAAAACTGCCTGGAACCTTGCAGATCCCAGGCAGTTTTACGTTTCATTTAATCTTCTAATGCCTGTCTGATATCTTCTATAATATCATCTGCATTTTCAATACCCACACTCAGACGGATCAGGGACGGATCTACACCCGCATCCACAAGCTGTTCATTGGTCAGCTGACGGTGTGTATGGCTTGCCGGATGAAGAACGCATGTTCTTGCATCTGCAACATGTGTCACAATCGCAGCCAGTTTCAGCTTATCCATAAATACTCCTGCTGCTTCTCTTCCGCCTTTCAGTCCAAAGGAAATTACACCACAACTTCCCTTTGGCATATATTTTTCTGCCAGCGCATGGTATTTGTTGCTTGCAAGACCCGGATAATTTACCCATGCAACATCTTCACGAGCCTCTAACCACTCTGCGACCTTCTGTGCATTTTCACAGTGGCGCGGAACACGGAGATGAAGTGTTTCCAGACCAATATTCAGTAAAAATGCATTCATCGGGCTCTGAATCGAACCAAGATCACGCATCAACTGTGCCGTTGCCTTTGTAATATATGCCTTCTTTCCAAACTTCTGTGTGTACACAATTCCATGGTAAGAGTCATCCGGTGTTGTTAATCCCGGGAATTTCTCTGCCTGTGCATCCCAGTCAAAGTTGCCGCTGTCTACGATACAGCCTCCAACACTCATCGCATGACCATCCATATATTTCGTTGTAGAATGTGTAACAATATCTGCACCAAATTCGAATGGACGGCAGTTGATCGGAGTCGCAAATGTATTGTCCACGATCAACGGAACTCCATGCTTATGTGCAAGGCGTGCAAACTTCTCAATGTCCAGAACCACAAGCGCCGGGTTTGCGATCGTCTCACCAAACACAGCTTTTGTATTTGGACGGAACGCTTTTTCCAGTTCTTCCTCGGATGCATCCGGATCTACCAGAGTCACATCGATTCCCTGCTTCTTCATCGTAACAGTAAACAGATTGGAAGTTCCTCCGTAAACTGTTGCCGCACTGATAATATGATCTCCTGCGTTACAGATATTAAACACCGCATAATAGTTTGCTGCCTGACCGGAAGATGTGAGCATCGCTGCTACACCGCCTTCCAGCTCACAGATCTTCTGCGCTACTGCATCGTTGGTCGGATTTGCAAGTCTTGTGTAGAAATAACCATCTTCCTCCAAATCGAACAAACGTCCCATCTGCTCGCTGGTAGAATACTTAAATGTTGTACTCTGATAAATCGGAAGGACTCTCGCCTCACCATTCTTCGGCTTCCAGCCACTCTGAATACAAACAGTTTCCAGGTTCTGTTTACGATTTTCCATACGATTTTTCCTCCTGATAATTCTATATTTTCACTCTTAGTCAGATTAAAGTGCTGACGTAATCATGGATAGTTTACCACACTTACGGCAAACAAACAAGATTTCATTTGTAACAACTTCTTTTTGGTAATTTTGTCTATGTTAACAATTTATTACAAATTATTTTTGTCACAGGATTTTTATTTTTCTATTGTTCTTATATAATATATTGTGTTAATATAGAAAGGTATTACTTTTGAGCGATGTAATAGACAAATAATAAGACTTATCATTTATAACAAAGGAGAATTGTAATGGGCGGTTATTTTGGCGTAGCTTCAAAAAAAAGCTGTACAATGGATCTGTTCTTTGGTACTGACTATCACTCCCACCTTGGAACCAAACGCGGCGGCATGGCTGTTTACGGCGAAAATGGTTTCCAGCGTGTCATCCACAATATTGAAAACACTCCATTCCGTACAAAATTTGACCACGATTTAGATGAATTAGAAGGTTCTGTAGGTATCGGCTGTATTTCCGATTCCGATCCACAGCCACTTTTGATTCGTTCCCATTTAGGTGAATATGCATTGACTACAGTTGGTGTCATTACAAATAAACAGCAGTTAATCGATGAACTTTATGCGAACGGACATGTACATTTCATGGGCATGAGCGGCGGTGCGATCAACTCCACAGAGTTAATTGCCACCATCATCGATCAGTGCAACAGTTTTGTAGAGGGTCTTCAACTGGTTCAGGAGAAAGTCGTTGGCTCCATGTCCTGTCTTCTTCTGACGAAAGATGGTATTTATGCATGTCGTGACCGTTATGGCCGTACTCCGATCACCGTCGGTCAGAAAGAGGATGCATTCTGTGTTTCTTTTGAGAACTTCGCTTACTTAAACCTTGGTTATCATCACTATTCTGAACTTGGACCTGGTGAGATCGACTTCATAACTGCTGATAAAGTAGAAATCGTTAGTCCGGCGAAAGAAGAAATGAAGATCTGTTCTTTCCTTTGGGTATACTACGGTTATCCGACCGCCAGCTATGAAGGAGTCAGTGTAGAGAAGATGCGTTACGACTGCGGACGTCTCCTTGCAAGACATGACGATAATGACGGAATCCGTGTCGACAGTGTTGCAGGTGTTCCGGATTCCGGCCTTGCACATGCGATCGGTTACTCCAACGAATCCGGTATCGAATATACGCGTCCGTTTGTAAAATATACTCCAACCTGGCCGCGTTCTTTTATGCCGTCCAATCAGAAACAAAGAAACCTGATCGCAAAAATGAAACTGATTCCGGTACATTCATTAATTGAAGATAAAAGTCTTCTTTTGATTGATGATTCTATCGTACGCGGAACGCAGCTTGGTGAAACAACTCAGTTCTTATACGACAGCGGTGCCAAAGAAGTACACATCAGAACGGCTTGTCCACCAATCATGTACGCATGTCCGTACCTTGCGTTCTCCCGTTCTACTTCTGAATATGACCTGATTACCAGAAGAATCATCCGCGACCGTGAAGGCGAGAATGTATCAGATGAATTGCTCGCAGATTATACAAATCCGGACAGCCAGAACTATCAGGAGATGGTTGAAGAGATCAGAAAACGCCTGAACTTTACAACCCTTCGCTTCCATCGTCTGGATGATATGTTAGAGTCCATTGGAATTGAACCGTGCAAATTGTGTACATACTGTTGGAACGGTAAAGGTTAATACAAAAAAGGCATCCTCGAAGCTGAGGATGCCTTTTTGCATTAACCATATTATACGAATCTGTTTGAAGCGTAATCAGCCACTGTATCAGCAGCTGCAGTCTGTCCTGCGAACTCTGCACCTGTTGTATCTTCTTCAGCGCCTCTCATAGCCTCTGCTACAGCTGCACCAAGTTTGATCTTGTTTACATCAACAGCTGTGCCGCACTTCATACAGAACTTAGAGTTCTTATCAATTCTTGCACCACACTCGGAACAGAAGATGCAGCCATCCATACCGGTAAGAGATGCTTCTAACTCTGCAATCTTATTCATCGCTTTTCTAATGGAACCGAACTCTGTGAAGAATTTCTTTTCAGCTTCTTCACTGCCGGACTCGAA
>JAZOVL010000169.1:0-2173 GCA_045658685.1 Pilosibacter sp. | reverse complement strand
AGGTGTTTTCAAGAAGGACCATAGAATTACGTCGGTACTTGGTGCTTTAGCACCTTAGTACCGTTACGTAAATTCTCTGAGCGAAAGCGTGTCCGCTTGAAAATTCCTGCCAGCCTGGGGCTCTTTGTTACCAAGTTGACTCAATTAAATATCCATTTACAATACCGGATATTTCGGTTCTCTTCCCTCCAGCACATCCAGAATCTGCTCTGCACAGGCCATCCCCACAGCATACAGCGCATCATCCGTATTGGCTCCGATATGCGGAGTTGCCACGAAGTTCGGAAGTTCCAACAGAGGATTACCCTGCTTCGGGAATCCTTCGCAGAACACATCACTTGCTGCCCCGCTCAGTTTTCTGGATTTCAATGCTTCATAAAGCGCCATCTCATCTACAAGAGGACCACGGGATGTATTGATCAGAACAGCTCCGTCCTTCATCATCGCCAGGCGCTCTGCCGAAATCATTCCTCTGGTTTTTTCTGTCAATGGCAGACACAAGCACACAACATCAGCTGCAGTCAACACTTCTTCCACCGTCTCTGAACACTTACTTCCATGCTCCTCTGCCCTCTCCTCTGTTAAAGACGGAGAATAGGCCACCACATCCATTCCAAATCCAAATCTTACAATATCAGCCACCTTAGTCGCAATCGCACCAAAACCGATCAGACCACAAGTCTTTCCACGTAGTTCAGAGCCGCGAAGCAATGCCTGCGCTTCTGCCTGACGTTCACTGTCCGGCTTACTTCCGCTTCCTGCTCCACCAAAACCATCGATTACATTGCGAGCCTCCACAATTTTTCTGCAAACAGCCAGCATCAATCCGACGCTCAGCTCAGCAACTGCATTGGCATTGAGATGCGGTGCATAGACCACCTTGATTCCTCTCTTCTTGGCTTCTGTAAGATCTACATCATCTGTGCCTGTTCCGTGAACCGCAACCACCTTCAGATTCGGCATCGCATCCATTTCCTTCGCACTAACCTTAATCGCACGAGTGATCAGAGCATCCACTTCTCCAATTCGGTTCCAATCGGAAATAATTTCCCCTTTTTCTTTTAATAAATCCACTGCTTTATTATGAATCGTCTCGCACAAAAATACCTTCATTTGTTTTCCATCCTCCCACCAGATTCCATTTATTACTCATATCTTAACAAAAAACACTGCCCATTTCAATTCCCATGAAACAGGCAGCGTCGCATTCTCTTTATACTTCCCAATCAGAATCCAGGAAACCTTCACCATAAACTTCCTTCGCCTCAGATACGATCATAAATGCACTCTTGTCGATGGTGTAGATCATCTTTTTCGCTTTATAGAACTGTTTTCTGTCAACAACACAGATCAGAGCCTCACCCTCTCTTCCCGAGTATGCACCACGGCTCTTATAGAAAGTAACACCACGCTCAAGCTCATCCATCAGTGCTTTCGCAATTTCTTCGTTGTGAGCAGACATAACCGTAACCATCGTACTCTTATTGGTACCGTAAAGAATGGTATCGATCACGTAAGATCCAAGCACCATATTGATCATACCATAAAGACCGGACTCAATATTCCGGAACACCAACATAGACGCACCAATGATCACAAGATCTGTCAGCATGACCGCGGTACTTGTCTGCATATGCGGACGGAACTTCTGGAGCAGCTTCGCCATAATATCTCCGCCTCCGGTTGTGGATCCACGCATAAAAACCACAGCAAGGCTGGCGCCAACCATAACAGCACCAAAAATACAAGATACAAGCTTGTCTCCCTGATAGACCGGAATATACGGAGTTACGATAAAGTCCAAAATAACAGTCAAAATTGCAACGGTTTTAAATGTTTTTAATGTTCTCTCCTTACCGAGCCAGATCCATGACGCGATCAGAAGAGGAATATTGATCATCATTGTCAACGTACCAAGTGGTAAATGAGTAAAACGATTTAAAAGGATCGCAAGACCGGTCGCTCCACCCGGCGCGATATCAATACTGTCGATAAAACAATGCAGACCAATCGCCTGCAGGAATCCACCTAAGATATCATAAAACACATCTATTGTAAATTCGCGAGCTCTGCCCTTTACTTTGTCCATATACCTTCTCCATCCTTTCCCATTATGTTTCCCTGACTTTAAGTATAGCAAATCGTATATTTTCAGTCAACGAAATACAGGTTT
>JAZOVL010000168.1:0-2218 GCA_045658685.1 Pilosibacter sp. | reverse complement strand
GTATTTAACGTACTTATGGGTGAACGTTATAAGATGGCTACAAAAGAAACAAAAGATATTTTGAGTGGTAAGTACGGTGCAACTGTCAAACCATTTGATCCGGAAGTACAGAAAAAATGTATCGGTGAAGATGCAGAGATTATTACATGTCGTCCGGCAGATTTGATTCCTGATGAATTGGATACACTTCGCGCAGAGATGGCACAGTGGTCACAACAAGAGGAAGATGTATTGTCATACGCTTTGTTCCCGCAGGTTGCTACAGACTTCTTTAAATATAGAGAAGCACAACAGACTAGAGTAGATCAAACAGTGGCTGATACAGAAAACGGAAGTTATCCGGTGTAAAAAGATTATAAGAGGTTGTCTCACGAATAGGCTTGTGAGATAGCCTCTTTTTGTATTATAATAACGATAACAGCTCACATGGAGGAGGAGACGTTTATGGGTCAATATGTGATGACGTTAGATGCAGGAACAACCAGCAATCGATGTATTATATTTAATAAAAAAGGTGAAATCTGTAGCATGGCACAGCGGGAGTTTACGCAGTATTTCCCACAACCGGGATGGGTGGAGCATGATGCGGATGAGATATGGGCAAGCCAGTTGGGTGTTGCTGTAGAAGCCATGAACAAAATTGGTGTTTCTGCAAAGGATATTGCTGGCATTGGTATTACCAACCAGAGAGAAACTGCCATTGTGTGGGATAAAAACACCGGAGAACCTATTTATCATGCCATCGTATGGCAATGTAGAAGAACCTCCGAATATTGTGACTTTTTGAAGGCGAAGGGACTAACCGAACAGTTCAGACAGAAAACCGGGTTGGTGATAGATGCCTATTTTTCCGGAACAAAAGTGAAGTGGATTCTGGATAACGTTGAAGGCGCAAGGGAACGAGCAGAGAGAGGCGAACTCCTATTTGGAACGGTAGAAACCTGGCTGATTTGGAAACTTACCAAGGGTGCTGTACATGTGACGGATTATTCGAATGCCTCCAGAACAATGCTTTTTAATATCAATACATTGGAGTGGGACGATGAAATTCTTACAGAGTTAAACATTCCAAAATGCATGTTGCCGGAAGTGAAGCCTTCCAGTTGTGTCTATGGAGAATCGGATCCGGCTTTTTTAGGAGGGAGTATTCCGATTGCAGGAGCTGCAGGAGATCAACAGGCGGCCTTGTTCGGACAAACCTGTTTTGCACCGGGGGAAGCGAAGAATACCTATGGAACCGGATGCTTTTTGCTTATGAATACGGGAGAGAAACCGGTGTTTTCTAATAATGGGTTGGTTACAACCATTGCATGGGGATTGGATGGAACGGTAAATTATGCTTTAGAAGGATCAATTTTCGTTGCGGGAGCATCAATACAATGGCTACGTGATGAACTGAGGCTCATAGACTGTGCGGCTGATTCGGAGCGTATGGCATTGCAAGTGGAGGATACAAACGGTTGCTATGTGGTTCCGGCATTTACCGGACTTGGAGCACCGCATTGGGACCAGTATGCGAGGGGAACAATCGTGGGAATTACCAGGGGAGTCAATAAGTATCATATTATTCGAGCAACGTTGGAATCTATTGCATTTCAGGTTTGTGATGTGCTTGAGGCTATGAGAGAAGATGCAGAAATAGAGATTTCCTCACTCAAAGTGGATGGTGGTGCCAGCGCAAATAATTTCCTGATGCAGACTCAGGCAAATCTTATGGGTGCGCCGGTTAACAGACCGGTGTGTGTAGAAACCACAGCCATGGGAGCAGCATATCTTGCGGGACTTGCAGTGGGATATTGGAACAGTAAAGAAGAAGTTATTATGAATTGGGCTATCGATCAAGTATTTGAACCGAGCATCACAAAGGATGACAGGAATGCAAAGATAAAAGGATGGAACAAGGCTGTGAAGTATGCTTATGGTTGGGCGAAAGAAGAATAAGTCTTGATGTTTTATCATAAATACGGCATAATAAAAAAAGATGATTATGTAAAAATGATGAGGATATTTGGATGAGCAAAGTACTTGTAATCGGTGGTGGAGCGGCCGGCATGTTTGCGGCCATTTTTGCCGCTTATAACGGAAATGAAGTGCATATATTCGAGAAAAATGAGAAGCTGGGGAAGAAGTTGTTCATCACCGGAAAAGGCAGATGTAATATCACAAATTTAAGTGATATGGACACACTGTTTGCTTCCGTAGTTACGAACTCCAAGTT
>JAZOVL010000167.1:0-27695 GCA_045658685.1 Pilosibacter sp. | reverse complement strand
GAAAATGCAAGCAGTTTTTCAACCGTTTATAATGAATTACGCCCATCCGTAGGACCGTTTCACAGCCTTATCCCAGCCATTCACCATTTCTGCCCGCTTTTCTTCTCCAATCTGCGGTTCAAATGTACGGTCGATGGCCCAGTTCTTTCGGACTTCATCCTTATCTTTCCAGTAACCCACAGCCAGTCCTGCCAAATATGCAGCACCCATCGCGGTTGTTTCCACACAGCTTGGACGTTTTACCGGAGCATTGATGATATCAGACTGTGTCTGCATCAGATAATTATTGGCACATGCACCACCGTCTACTTTCAGTGCAGCCAGTTTAATACCGGAATCCGCCTCCATGGCTTTCAGCACATCATTGGCCTGATAACATAAGGAATCCAATGTCGCGCGGATAATGTGATTTCGATTTACACCGCGGGTCAAACCCAGAATCGCTCCTCTTGCGTACTGATCCCAATTTGGAGCACCAAGTCCGGTAAACGCAGGAACCACATAACATCCATTGGTATCTTCCACTTCCTGTGCCAAACGCTCGGAATCGGAAGCTTTTTCTAAAATGCGAAGTTCATCGCGCAGCCACTGGATCGCAGCACCCGCCACGAAAATAGAGCCTTCAAGTGCATACTCCACTTTTCCATCCAATCCCCAGGCAATGGTCGTTACCAATCCGTTATTAGAAAATACCGGTTTCTCTCCGGTGTTCATTAACATAAAGCAGCCGGTTCCATATGTATTCTTCGCCTCTCCCGGCTCAAAACAGGTCTGACCAAACAACGCCGCCTGCTGATCACCTGCAGCACCTCCAATGGCAACCGGAGCACCAAAGAATTGCGAATCTGTTTCTCCGTACACACAACTGGACGGTTTTACTTCCGGAAGCATGCATTTCGGAATGTTCAGCTCTGCCAGGATCTCATCATCCCATTGTAATGTATTGATATTAAAGAGCATCGTTCTGGATGCATTGGAATAGTCTGTCACATGCACGCGGCCTTTTGTCAACTTCCAGATCAGCCAAGTCTCTACGGTTCCGAACAACAACTCGCCATTTTCCGCACGTGCTCTCACTCCCGGAACATTGTCCAGGATCCATTTCAGCTTGGTTCCGGAGAAATATGCATCGATCACCAGACCGGTTTTCTGACGGAATGTCTCTACCAGCCCCTTCTCCTTTAAGGAATCACAATATTCAGAAGTTCTTCTGCACTGCCATACAATCGCATTACAAACCGGTTCTCCCGTCGTCTTATCCCACACGATCGTCGTCTCACGCTGATTTGTGATACCGATCGCTGCAATGTCCGCCGCAGTTGCCCCTGCTTTCAGTACTGCTTCCACAGCCACACCAAGCTGTGTTGACCAGATCTCGTTGGCATCGTGCTCTACCCAGCCCGGCTTCGGAAAATGCTGGGTGAACTCTTTTTGTGCCACACTGACCATCGTTCCTTCTTTATTAAATAAAATACATCTGCTGCTGGTCGTACCCGCATCCAGCGCCATTACATACTTTGCCATAACCTTCTCCCAATTCTCATCCTATAAAAGGAAATACCACCAGTACAGTACTCCAAGCGCAACATGTAGGATCATGCACGCCGGAACTCCCAGAATAAACTTCCAGTGTTTGGTCTTATGATGAAATACCTGCATTCCCACAAATGCGCCAAGACTTCCACCGACAAGAGCTGCCAATAACAACGTCTTCTCCGGTATCCTCCACTGATCCTTCATCGCTTTTCTCTTATCAATTCCATACATCGCAAATGCGATCACATTTACAAGAAGCAAATATATAAGAAAAATTCTTCCAATCATAAGACACTTCTCCCTTTTTCTAACCCTGCTCAACAAGTCCTTTTTACTACCTTAACACCTTGATCACTCCACGATCATTCAAATGACGGATCAGTGATAATAAAATCGGACAACCAAACAAACCAATCGGTCCAAAGAATTCCACACCCACAAACATACTGACCAATGTCACAACCGGATGTAATCCCAGCTGACCGCCGATGATCTTCGGTTCAATGATATTTCTGATCACAGTGATGATCACATAGATCAGAAACAGTTCCAGTGCCAGCGGATAGTTTCCATACACTACCATCAGCAATGTCCATGGAATCATAATACCACCGGTTCCAAGAACCGGAAGAATATCAAAAATCGAAATACATGCAGCGATAATAATGGCATGGTTCATACTGATCACAGAGAATGCAATGGACAGCTCCACAAATGTGATCGACATGATCACTGCATACGAACCTATGCATACCAATAGGGTTCCAACCACGTATTCTTTAATCTCCAGGAATATCTTCTTGGAATCCTCATCCAACTGACGCATGCAAAAACCGGTCAAACGTCGATAATCAATCGTAATAAAAAATGTGCAGATGATCATGATCACGATATCCACAAATAATCCCGGAACAGATACCGCAAAACTTGTTGCAACATCCACAACTTTTCCCGGCAGTCCGGAAATCATCTCACTGAACGACTGAATCACCTGACCGGTACTTCCGTTCGCCGCACTCAACTCACCCAGATCCAGTTTGATCAGGATACGTTCTACTTCATGCAAAACTTCCACAAAAAAAGGATAAATCTGCTTAATATAAAAGGATGGCAGCTCTCCCACAAGGTTGATCACTGCAGATACGATCTTCGTCCCTACCAGAGCGATCAGCCCGCCGACGATTACATAAAATACCAGAACTGCCAGCAACGCTATCGGCTTATGAGGCAGACCGAATTTTTTCTCCATAAAATCAACCGGTCCCTGCAAAAAATAAGCGATGATAAATGCGATTACAAACGGCAACACAATCGGCAGCAGATATTGGATCACAAAATATGCGATTGCAACCATCACACCAAAATATGCAAAATTGATCAAAAAAGCTCTTTTCTTCTCCGTCTTCATCCCCCAAAATCCCCCTGGACAATTTCCTTCAAAAAGCAAAAAAACTTAAAACATGATATTTAATTATAGTTCATATTTCCAATTTGTGTCAACAATTCTACATAACTTTAACATTCTGAGAACATAAAAAGAAATCTCCGTAATGGAGCTTGTCCACTACGGAGATTCATTATTTGCTAACTGATAAATGATTCAATCGTATTAGATTGCGCCTGTAAGTCTGAGAACTACCTCAGCGATAACAGCGGAACCTACGTATGTACCTACGAATGTAAGTAAAGCTACGCATACGATCGGAAGACCCTGGGATTTGAATACACCGAAGTCTTTACCAAGGGAGATACCTGCGTAAGCAAGGATCGGTGTACATAACGGAAGAAGACCGATCTTGTTCATGCTTGCGTAAGCAAACTCAGCGCCCGGGAAGCCCGGAATTGTAACGATAATCGCTACTAAAGAGATGTAAGCGATTGCCGGAAGGTTCTTCGGAAGTACCTTATCAAGTACGTCAGTGATAGCACAGCCGACAACTGTGATACCGAAAATCATAGCCATACCCGGAAGACCACCCATGATATCTACCGGTGCGCCTGCTTTTGTAGTGCTGATCCAGTTACCGATTACTGCGAAGATAGAAACGAGAACCAGACATTTAATTCTTTTTGCCCATACAGATGCGTTCATTCTTATTTCCTCCTATTATGCATTTTTCTTAACCGGCTCGCCGTTTACGTAGTTCTTGTTGTTCTTTGTGAACATTTTGTACATCCACTCTGTCATCGGAAGAGCGATGAAGAGAGTCATGTAAAGACCGTCAACGGAAGACAGAAGCTGGGAAGAAGCGGAAAGAGCCTGAAGCTCCTCAGCCATTGTCGGGAATGCTTCGATAACAGCACCAAGAGATGCGGACATCATGGAAGCAGAACCTGTACCACATGCCATTGCAAGAGCCTGCGGAGAGAAGATACCGAGGGATGCAAGTAAGGAACAAAGGATACCGTAGAATAATGTACCAAGTACTGTACCTACGATGTAACCACCCATAACGCCTACACCTTCATCAGAGCTAAGACCGTATTTGGAACCGATGATAGCGATGGATGTCTCACGGGAGATGGAGTGGGAGCAGCCGATAGATGCACGACCCATCTTGAATACGAATACAGCAACCGGAAGAGCGAACATAGCTGTTGCAAGGTTACCGAACTCCTGAAGGATAAGAGCCGGACCACATGTTAAGATCTGGCTAAGGTTCGGACCAATTGTTGCACCTACTTTAGCAGTAAGCATCATAACGGAAATTGTGATGTACGGGGAAGCGTCGTTCTGCATATCCTCCGGGATAACTTTTGCTACGCCTAAAGCCATACCTAAAATTAAAACGTAAAGCATCGGGAATAATGAGAAAGCCATGAATCCCAGATCAAATTTCTGTGTACCGATGAACTCTGCGATCATTGTAAGAACGAAAGAGAGCGCATGGATCTTCCAGTCAGCGTTTTTACCTAACATTGATTTGTTTCCTCCTTAAATTATAAGTGTCACCAGTCTCATAAATACGTTTCTTTTGTAAGAGCTGGTTTAAAACCTGCTTTGATCTCCAGACCGGTTTCAGCACCGTCTGCAAGCAGATCGATAGCGGTCATAATAAGAGCTTTGGCAGATGTGATATATGCCATCTCCTTGTCCGCGATCTCATAATCCGGACAATGAGCGCCGCCCTTAGCACCGCCGATGTAAGCGTGTACAGTTGGCATCAAATGAGAAATGTCACCTGCATCAGTAGAACCGCCGCTGGAGCCGGCTACCTGTTCTACTCTGTCGTGACCGATGATCTCGCCCAGGTTGTTACACATTAACTTTGCGAGCGGCGGATACGGAAGAACCGGGAGATAACCCGGAAGTTCTGTGATCTTACACTGCGCTCCTACTGCGTAAGCACCTGCCTCGAGGGAACGGTTCACTTTCATACTAGCGTCAAGAATCGCTTCTGTTCTTGCGCCTCTAACGTATGTCTCAATACGAACATCACTCGGTACGATATTTACTAAATCGCCGCCTTTTGTGATGATCGGATGAACACGGATGTGGTCTTCGTCACGGAATGTCTCGCGGTTTGCATGAATCGCCATCATACCGAGTTCGGCTGCATTTAATGCATTGATGCCCATATGCGGTGCACCACCAGCATGTGCTTCCTTACCGATATAATTAACCAATTTGCCAACGAAACCGTTTGCCGGACTTCCTGCATTCGCCTGGATCTGACCGTCACCGAACGCATCGGTGTGCTGCATCACCATCACGTCTACATCGTCCATAACTCCGAGTTTCACGAACTCCTGCTTACCGCCAAGGAAAGAGATTTTTCCTTCTTCTCTTAACTTGTTACGGAACTCAAGCTCTACGAATTCCTCACTCGGAACTGCCATAAGAGCAATATCGCCAAATAAGTCTTCCATCAGGTTGGCTTCTTTGATCGCGATAGCTGCACCTACAACACTGGCAATCTGACAGTTATGTCCACAAGCATGTGCACCACCGGTAATCGGATCTGCACATGGATGATCCGGAACAACAACTGCATCGAGCTCGCCCATTAACGCAACTTTCATCTTGCTGTCTTTACCCTTCTGAGTAGAGATAACACCTGTGATCGCTACGCCGCTCTCGTACTGAAAACCGAGTTCGTCCATCGCCGCCTGGAATTTCTTAGAAGTTTTAAACTCCTTATATCCAAGCTCCGGCTCTGCAAAGATCGAGTCCCCCAACTCAATGATCTTTTCACGGTTTCTGTCGATCGCTTCACAAGCAGCCTTTTTCAATTCTGCTTTTGAACGTCCCATGATTTTCCCCTCCTTTTAGCATTTAGGTAAATGAAAATAAAGAAATCAATATACCATAGTTTCTAGTATACGCTAAGTGAGGTTTTTTGTCAACAATTACCTAAAATATCGAATGTATACATCCGAAATTTGGTCAAAATATTAATACTCGAAATCCAAGTCGTCCGATTTTCTTTTTTTGTACATGAAAAAGTACAAATTATACTTCGAAAACTCCGACAATTATCAAACAAATATACACAACTTCTCATCAAAACAAATCATGATTTTTCGTCAAGCCGAATCTTTCCAAGTCTTATTTCTTCAAAATACGCTCGCATTTCTGCATCCGCATGAGATAACAGATAATTCTTTCCGGAATTTTTCGGACCGGTCGTCACTCGCTCTTTTTCCTCTGCAATCAGGGCATTGACATACTCTACTTCTTCTTTCAAGTCTCGGGCAGAAAGAAGGAGACACCCCTGGCTTCGGATGATCAACTGCTCCAGTCCATCGGACGTAGCAACCGTCACACGATATTTTCCGCCGATCTTATGAGCCAGTTTTTCAATATACTGGTCTGCAGTCTCAGCTTCCTTTGTATAAACCACATTAATGTTGTGATACTTGCTTGCGCTTCCTATATTTCCGGTCACTTTATACGCATCAAACACAACAATCAAAATACACTTTTTATATCCCTGATAATTGCTCAGGATATCCATCAGGCGATATCTGGCTCCGTCAATATTTACTTTGGCCAGCTCATTCAGCTCTTCCCATGCAAAAATAATATTGTAACCATCAACCAGGAGATATTCTGCATCGAAATCTTCTTCTTTTTTCGACTGATTGTATTTTCCATGGCTTTCCGGTCGAATCACACGTCTGGCCTCACCTGCTGCCTGCTGCTTCTGACGTTTGGATTCTCCATATGTACGGAAGAAAATCTCCTGCAGCTCTTTGTCTTCATATTCCTTTCCATTGATGCTGCCTGCCCCGACTACACGCCCAGATTTTGTCTGCTGCCCGGTCGGAACTGCCGGAAGATTGATTCCTGCTGCACGCCGCTTTGCCAACGGACTTTCCACATGCATATAATTCTTCACTTCGTCCCACGGCACTACAAATCCTGCCCCATGGGCACAAAATACAGAACCGGCCGGATCCTGAAAGTCCATGTCAAAGTCATAGCCAATCTCCAGAACCACTTCTGCCTCATTGTGACACGGTTCATATCCCTTCAAACTGACGATCAGACGACCGCGCCCCTTTGTATAGGAAACCACTTCTCTCTGGTAATCACGCATATTAACAACCGGTGCACTTCCCTCCAGAATTGCCATGTCATCTTCCTGCTTCGGGGCCTCAAATCTGCCCTGCATGCGCTCGATATCTGCCATAGCACGTCCGATGGATTCCGCCGGAACTTCCAGACGAAATGCATAATACGGCTCCAATAGTTTACAGCCGGCCTCTTTCAGACCCTGACGAACCGCGCGGTATGTAGACTGTCGGAAATCACCGCCTTCCGTATGTTTTAAATGCGCTTTTCCTGCCACGATCGTGATCTTCATATCTGTGATCTCAGAACCGGTCAGCACACCACGGTGACGTTTTTCCTCTAAGTGTGTCATGATCAGGCGCTGCCAGTTGAGTGCCAGATCATCCTCACTGCAATCTGCATCAAAAACCAGACCACTGCCCGGTTCCAGCGGCTCCATGAGAAGATGGACTTCCGCATAATGACGCAGAGGCTCATAATGTCCTACACCTTCCACTGATCTTGCGATGGTCTCTTTGTATACAATATTACCACTGCCAAATTCCACATCGACGTTAAAACGTTCTTTAATCTGACTCTTTAATATTTCCATCTGCACATCACCCATAACCTGTGCCTGGATTTCTGCCAGTACTTCGTTCCAGACAATGTGAAGCTGCGGGTCTTCTTCCTCCAGCAGACGAAGATTTTTCAGCATGGTATGCGCATCATATCCTTCCGGAAGGATCACCTGATAAGTCAAGACCGGTTCTAAGAGCGGACTTCCGGTTTCCTTTTCCACTCCGTATCCCTGCCCTGGTTTTGTCAGCGCCGGACCGGTTATCGCACAGATCGTTCCTGCTTCTGCTTCGTTTGCCATTTCAAACTTAGTTCCGGAATAAATACGGATCTGATTGATCTTTTCTGGTTCTTTTTCGTCTTCCACATCCTCCGTCAGAAAACTTTTTACCTTCAGGCTACCACCTGTAATCTTCAGATGGGTCAGTCGATTTCCCTGATCATCTCTGGAAATCTTAAACACTTTCGCACCAAACGCTTCTGGGTAACTTGGAGTCTCCGCCCAGATTTCCACACCTTTTAAAAATTCCTCCACACCGGTTAACTTCAGGGCAGAACCGAAATAGCACGGAAATAACTTGCGCTCGCGGATCGCTTGACGAATATGATCTGCCTCCAATTCCATTGTTTCCAGATAGGACTCCATGACAGCCTCATCACACATGGCAAGTTCTTCGTAGAATGCTTCCGGTTCTTCATCCCCTGTATACACAAGAGCACCCGTACTGCCGTCAATCTCGACATCTCCGAAATCCACAACGGCTCCATCCAGTCGTCTCCGAATATTCGCAAGCAATGTTTCCTTATCCGTTCCCGGCTGGTCCATCTTGTTTACAAACAAAAACACCGGAATATGGTAGCGTTTCAATAATCTCCAAAGTGTTTCCGTATGTCCCTGCACACCATCTGCTCCATTGATCACCAGGATCGCATAATCTAATACTTGCAGCGTGCGCTCCATTTCCGCCGAGAAATCCACATGTCCCGGAGTATCCAGAAGAGTCACTGAAGTGTCTCCCAGAGAAAATACGGCCTGCTTTGAGAAAATCGTAATTCCTCTCGCCCTCTCCAATGCATATGTATCCAGAAACGCATCCTTTTTATCCACACGCCCCAATTTACGAATCGTTCCTGTTGTATATAAAATCGCCTCTGATAATGTTGTTTTTCCCGCATCAACATGTGCCAGGATTCCTATTACCAATCGTTTCATTTCTATCGTCCCTTTTACAAATACCCCTTATACAAACAATAAACCTACTTTTCTTTTTCAACACCGCGAACAAACGGATTTCGGTAATAGCAGAACAACAGTTGTGCCGCCATCGCACACCAGATCAACGGCTCACACCAAATGACCGCCGTATATCCAAATCTCGGAATACATACAATCGTAAAAATCACTTTTCCTGCCATTTCAATCACACTGGATATGATCGGAAGCAGTTTTTCTCCGATTCCCTGAAGTGCAGATCGTGTCTGGAGCAACACACCAAGAACTGCATAGAACGGTCCTGCCACATAAAGATACCTGGAAGCATTGTTTAACACCACTTCTTCTGTCGAGCCCGTGATCAGATGAACCAGCGGTCTCGCCACAAAATAAAGGCAGACAGTAATGATTCCTGCCGCAACAACATCATACAGATACATATAGTTCATCGCACGAAGAATCCGTTCACGATGGCCCGCACCCTTATTCTGAGAAACAAAAGTGGAACACGCCATCGACATGGTTCCGATAAACATCATGCACACAGAATGTAATTTTCTGGCAGCCGTATGACCTGCAATGATCAGAGTACCAAATCCATTAATTCCGGACTGTAAGATTACGGTTCCGCATGAAACGATGCTTCCCATCAGTCCCATGGAAATACCCTGACCAAGCAGCTCCTTACACAATCCCTTATCAACTCTGAAGTGTTCTCTGGAAGGTACGAGCATCGGCGCCTTCTTCCATATATATATGATACAAAGCAATGCAGAGATTCCCTGGGCAATCACTGTTGCCACAGCAGCACCACGTACTCCCATGTGAAATTCGGAGATAAATAAGATATCCAATCCCACATTTAATATGGAAGACACGACCAAAAATACCAACGGCATCACACTGTTTCCGATTGCCCGCAACATTCCGGCGCTCAGATTATATGCCAGCATAACCAGGCTTCCTGCCACAATCGTTGACACATAGCGATATGACTGATCAATGATCTCCGCCGGCGTGTTGAGCAATTCCAGAAGCGGTCTTAAAAGCAGGCCGCCACAACCGGAGATCACCACCGTTACCACAGCTCCGAGAACCATAGTCATCGCCACCGATTTCTTTAAAAGTTTCCGATTGCCTGCTCCGTAGCTTCTGGCTGTCACCACTGCCATACCATTTCCTACACCAAGGCAGAATCCTACCATCAGATCACTGATCGATGCACAGGCACCCATGGCTGCCAGCGCTTCATCTCCTAAATAATTTCCAACGATCATCGTATCTACCATATTGTACATCTGTTGAAAGATGCTGGAAATAAACAGCGGTATTGCAAAAATAATCAGAGAACGGATAATAGGTCCGTGAAGAAAGTCAACTTCGAATAATTTTGATATTCTTTTCATTTGTACTATTGTCTCCTGTTAAAAAATAAACCAAAAGACATTGTACTACGAAAATGGGATTTTGCAACCTATTTCTCCACATTCCTGGTCGCCATTACATCCACACCCAATCCCAGTATATCTTCAATCAGCACATCGCCAATCTTCACTGGAGCGTCAACCGTTGTCTCTCGGATCACAGCCATTACATCCATGATCTTCGCCTTCGGGATCGGACCTGTCACGCGCACACTGACAAGAGGCATGGTTCCACCTTTCAACTTCACAGATGAGGCAATGGTCCGCATCGGATTCTTAATCTCCTGCTCTGCATATTCTGCACCTTTTGGGCACTTATTTCCGACAACAGAAAGAATTTGATTCCCTTCATATGCAGCTTCCAGTTCGCAGCCGTTCGGACAGATAATACATGTCAAGGTTCTATTCATCTCTTGTCACCACCTTTACTGTTTCTTTGGAAACCAGTTTCTCCACCGGAATCTTGATTTTCTCCATCTCAGCAGGAAGAAGTTTTACATATTTCCTGGAAGCGATCAATGTTTCGCCCTGATATACGTCAATATAGCGATCACGCATCGGCTTTCTCGGGCGGAAGGAAAGAACCACATCTTCCTCTCCTGTCACCTTCTGCGGAACTGTATATCCGATAAAACCAGCAGTCTCCACAGCAATCTCTGCTTTCGGAAGCCCTTCTTTCACGAATCTTGCCACTGCAACTGCCAGCTTCTCCGATTCCAGAGATACAAAATCAACCAGATCATGAACATGGAGTACATTTCCCGCAGCAAAAATACCCGGAACCGAAGTCTGACAAAACTCGTCCACGATCGCACCCCTGGTTCTCGGATCCAGCTCAACACCTGCCATCAGAGACAGTTCATTTTCTGGAATCAGACCAACGGAAAGAATGAGCGTATCGCACTCATATTCCTTTTCTGTCCCCGGGATCGGATTCAATTTCTCATCCACCTGACTGACTTCTACCGCTTCCAGACGATGGTGTCCTTTGATCTTGGTCACAGTATGGCTCAGATAAAGCGGAATATTGTAATCATTTAAACACTGTTCAATGTTTCTCGGAAGTCCGCTTGGATACGGCTGAATCTCAAACACAGCCTCCACCTTAGCGCCTTCCAAAGTCATTCTGCGGGCCATGATCATTCCGATATCTCCGGAACCCAGAATGATCACCTTCCGTCCTACCATTTTATTTTTCAAATTGATATACGTCTGCGCTGCACCGGCTGTAAATACACCCGACGGGCGCTCACCAGGGATTGACAATGCGCCACGAGTTCGCTCGCGACATCCCATAGTCAGGATCACAGCATCTGCCTGGTACTCAAAGAGACCGTCTCTGCTGACTGCCGTTACTTTTTTGTCTTCTGTCAGTCCGATTACGGTTGTATCTGTTTTATATTCGATTCCCAGTGCCGCCACCTCATCAATGAATCTTTGGGCATACTCCGGACCGGACAAGGTTTCGCCAAAGCGTGTGAGCCCAAAACCATCATGAATACACTGACGAAGGATTCCGCCAAGTTCATGCTCACGCTCTAAGATCAAAATATCATCCACACCGGCCTTTTTTAACTTCACGGCTGCCGCCAGTCCACCCGGACCGCCGCCGATAATCACAACCTGTTTTCTGATCATATTCATTTAACGTACCTCCCCGGTGAAAATGTAGGAACCACGGCGTTCGTAGGTCAGATTTTCCGGTTTGATCCCCTTTTCTTCCATTAAGATCTCAGTGATTCTGGTCTGACAATAACCACCCTGACAGCGTCCCATCATCGCACGACAACGATATTTTACACCGGTCACCGTCTTTGCACCAAGCGGTCCGCGAACAGCCGCGAGCACTTCTGCTTTTGTGATCGTCTCGCAACGGCAGATCACTTCGCCGTAATCCGGATTCTCTTCGATCAATTTGGCCTGTTCTTCATGGGTTTTATCACGGAATGTTACCATACGTTTGCGGATTGGATTGAAGTTCGGATTTTCTTTTAACTCCTCCACCTCTTTGATCAGGCGTACAATCTCCTTGGAAATCGGAACCGCACTAGTCAGCCCCGGCGACTCAATACCCACCAGATTTACCGTGTGCGGAGCAATCTCATCTCTGCGCTCAATGACAAAATCATGGAAACCGCCAATGCTCGGCGGATTCAGTTTCGGACGGATTCCCGCAAAATTTCGAATGAAATACTCCCTTTTTAAATAAGGAAAGATCCGGCTTCCATCGTCGATCAGCATGTCCATAATGCCTCTGGTCGCTGCATAGTTGTCATTCTCGTCAATATATTCCGTGCTTGGACCAACCATGATGTTTCCGTCTAATGTTGGCGTCAAGTGGATTCCGAGACCTCCTGTTTTAATATTCGGAACCGGATAGGCCGGAAGCGGAAGCATATCTCCGATTCTCTTATCCAAAATATAATATTCGCCTCGACACGGATATAGGGTGTACTCATCAATGCCAAGCATTGCTGATACTTTGTCAGAGCCAAGTCCTGCGCAGTTTACCACCCAGCGGGTACAAATATCGCCACTTGCAGTATGAACTGTATAAATGCCCTCCTCATCACGTTCGATCGAAATCACTTCACTGTCAAAATAGAACTCTACTCCATTGTCCGCAGCATTTTCTGCCATACCATATGTAAACTGGAAGGGACTGAGAATGGCAGTCGTCGGTGACCACATAGCAAAATTGCCGCCCACGTGCGGTGCTTTTTCATCAATAAATGCACGATCCACAATCTCAATGCCAACGATTCCATTCTTTTCTCCCTGCGCTTGCAGGCTCTCCAGCTTAGCGAGGTCATCCTCCGTATATCCAACCACCAGTTTTCCGGTTCTCTTGTATGGAATATCCAGTTCCGCAGCAATCTGATCGAATCCGCTGTTTCCTTCCACACAGAACTTCGCCATCAAAGTTCCCGGTTTATTGTTATATCCTGCGTGCAAAACAGCAGAGTTTCTGGAACTGGTCTCCATGCACACATCCGGTCCTTTTTCTGCAACCGCAATCCTTAACTGATATTTCGCGAGCTCTCTCGCTGCCGAACAGCCGACAACACCAGCTCCGATCACCAATACATCATACATTTGTGCCATCTTCATTCCTCCCCGACACAGTTGGTTTTATATAGCCTCATTATAGCACCAATCAACTCCTCTTTCCATTTTTTTCTTCCTGTGCTATACTAAAACATAACGATTCAAAACAGGAGGATTTATAATGAGCAATCACTCTGCTGAATTATATATAAAAAACTGGAAACGTAACTTTTTCACTATCTGGACCGGACAGGCTGTTTCAAAATTTTCCAGTTCTGTTCTTCAGTTCGCCATGATCTGGTATCTGACCGATACAACAGAATCCGCAGCCGTTGTCTCTTTCGCTGTTTTTCTGGCATTTTTCCCACAGGCGATCCTTGGGCCGATCTCAGGTGTTGTCATTGACCGCTACAATCGAAAAATGATCATGATCCTGTCAGATGTCCTGATTGCCCTCATCGGTCTTGCCATGGCTGTCGCAGGATATGTAGGAAACCTGGGAACATGGATGATCCTTCTTGTATTGTTTTTGCGTACTGTGGGAACCGCATTTCACTCTCCTTGTATGCAGGCCGTCACTCCACAGATCGTTCCATCAGACCAATTGACAAAATGCGCCGGTTACTCTCAGGCGCTGACTTCGGTTTCTGACATTCTCAGCCCGGCAGCAGCGGCTCTGCTTTATCAGATCTGGACTCTCGAAACGATTGTCATGTTAGACGTGGCCGGTGCTTTATGTGCCTGTGCGACACTGGCAATCGCATGGATTCCGAAACTGGAACACAAAGAAGAACGTAAAAAAACAAGGATGACACAGGAAGTTATGGAAGGTTTTCATGTCCTCCGTCAGAATAAAGGTGTCTTCTATCTGGCAATGATTACCGGACTTTACACCATCGCATTAATGCCGGTCAGCGCACTGTTCCCTCTGATGAGCATGTCTTACTTTGGAGGAACCAGTACTCATGCCAGCATTTCTGAAATTGTATTTTCCGTCGGTTTCATGCTTGGTTCCGTCGTTCTCAGTGCATGGGGCGGTACAAAAAATCGTGTATATACTGTATTCGGCTCCTACATGCTGATGGCAGCCTGCCTGCTTATTGCAGGATCACTCCCATCGTCCGGATTCTGGTTTTTCGCAGTGTGCAGTTTCCTCATTGGTTTTTCCGGTCCATTTTACTGGGGAACTTACACGCCGATCATCCAGACACATTTTAAGGGTGAATACCTGGGCCGCGTCCTCACTCTGACCGGATGTTTCCGCTATTTCTTTGGCCCGGTCGGTCTTGGTGCCGAAAGTATTTTATCGGAACATTTTGGAATTAATGTCTGGTTTATCGTCGGCGGCGTACTGGTTCTGATAGCAGCTCTGCTGATTCTGGCGATCCCTGCGGTAAGGAAATGTGATATAACAGAAACAATTGCATAAATTGCAGCTTCTAATAATTGCAGAGCTAATTAAAAAAAACCATCAAAATGATGGTTTTTTTAAGTCTAGAAATCCCAGCAGCATGATTGCCACAATGATACATGCAAATCCTACAAGATCAATTGTCACAAACGGGACTTTCAGCCAAACAGCTGACAATAAAGTCGCCGCAATCGGTTCCACACAACTATAAAGACTGGCTCTTCCCGGTCCGATCAGTTTGACACCATGCATGTAAAGGGAGAATCCACCAATGGATCCCAGTCCTATAACGCCAACCAGCGCTGCGATCACGCCAAAATCAAACTGTACCGTATATTCCCACGGTTTAAAAATAAAGGAAAGAACAATTCCGCCGATGACCAATCCCCAGGAGAGGATATACGGAGCGGAATATCTGGTCAGCATACGTTTGGGCTGCAGATTGTAGATTACAACAGTCAATGCTGAGATCAGACCAACAATCAGCGCCTCTTTTGAGATTGCCAGCTGACGAATGTTTCCACGTGTAGCGATCAGGAAAATTCCAAGCACCGCCAGAATCAGTGACAGCACTTCCAGTGCTTTCGGAATACGCTTTTCCATGAAGCATACCAGCACCATAATAATCGCAGGTGCAATGTACTGGATCACCGTCGCAGTTCCCGCATTAGAAAGCTCTATGGTGTAAAAATAGGTAAACTGACAAGCCATCAGACCTGCGATACCGTATATGATCACGTCGATGGCATCGTATTTCTTTTTCCAGATTCTAAACGCCTCTTTGCGTTCGCGGATAATAAAATAAGTCAGCATGATCATACCGGCAGTCACCAGCCGCACCGGTACCAGCCACTTGGTTGTTACACCTTTCTGTTCAAACAAGAACTGGCCGCAAGTGCCTGAAAGCCCCCAGCAGATACCGCCTATGATCGTGATAAGAATTCCGATCATCTCGTTCATTCCCTGTTTCTTTGCTTCTTTTGTATTCATATGTACTACCTCTATTTCAAAGTACCCTTACTTTAATCTTGTGAATCCTCCGGACGATGTACACGGAATCTCCGTCACCGTCATGGAATCATCCGTATGAATCTCGATTTTTAACAGCTCTGTACTCGGAATACTGCTGCCGAATACAAAATTACCCATGCTGAACATAATCGGTTTGCCATTGTAATACTCCAGAGGCTGCAATACATGCGGATGACTTCCGATCACGATATCCGCTCCTGCATCGATGTACTGTTTTCCCATCACACGCTGATATTCCTTCGGAGTCGTCTCACGCTCCACACCCCAGTGCACATAAACCACCAGATAATCCACCAATTCGTCTGCCTTCTTAATCTCTTCAATAGGAAGAGTCGGATCATATGTGGAAAAGACTCCCGGATGATTCTCGCCGGCCGCCCAGCTTGTTGCCATGTATACACGAGAAGTTCCTAAGAAACCAATCTTACGGCCTCCAACTTCCATAATCTCTAGTTTTTTTGCCTCTTCCAGATCCTCACCGGCCCCGACATATTTGATTCCTGCTTCCTTTAACGCCGCGATGCTGTCTGTGATTCCCTCTGGTCCAAAATCCAGGATGTGATTGTTTGCCAGCGTTACAATATCAATCCCCATTTCATTCATGAGGTGCAGACGGTCATGGGGAAGTCGGAAGGTGTACTGCTTATCTGCTGCCTGAGTTCCGCGCTCTGTAAACGGAAACTCCTGATTGACCATAAAAATGTCCGCTGCATCGATCTCCGCGCGGATCCCTTCGTCTAAAACGCCATGGATCCCACCCGCTTTGTCATAAGCACCAAGTACATGCTGAGACAAGTGCACATCTCCTGCAAATAAAAGTGTGATATCTTCAATTTCCGGCTCCGCCTGAACTGTGGTTTCCTGCTCTGTAGTTTCTTTCACTGCCTCCGTGGCAAGTTCAATCCGAATTGGTTCTGTTGATTCAATTTCTGTCGTTTCAACAGGTACCTCCACAGAGTCCACACCTTTCACTACTGCTACTGCCACCATATCTGTATGATTTTCACAACCGGACAAAACAACCGTTGTCGCTGCCAAAATCCCTAATGTCCACTTTTTGAGTTTCTTCATAATATATACGTCTCCTCTCGTCCCCCTATTGTACATACCTTGCCAAGAAATTTCAATGATTTTCCCATTTAATCTGGCATTATGTTTCAATTTCTGGTATATTTAGAACACTCAATTCCCGAAAGTGAGGTATTAATATGATGGAATTTTGTAAAATGAACGGTGCAGGAAATGATTTCATTATCATTAACAATATGAATGGTGAAATTCCCAACTCCAAATGGCCGGAAATTGCAAAAATCGTATGTGAACGACACTTATCCGTTGGCGCCGACGGCCTTATGGTCGTGGAAAAACCTGATGGTGACGCTGACTTTAAAATGTTATTCTATAACTCCGACGGTTCTATGGGCGAGATGTGCGGAAACGGTGCCCGCTGCATCTGCCGCTATGGTTACGAACATGGTATCACCGGCGAAACTCAGATCATTGAGACTACTGCAGGCATCGTTACAGGCGAACGAATCGACAAACTTCATTACCGTATCCGTCTTAACGACCCATCCATCGTAAAACTGGATCTAACAGTCCATGTAAACGATGTTCCATACAAATGCTCCTACGTGGAGTTAGGAAATCCCGGAATCCCACATGTGGTTGTGGAAATTCCGGATTTAGAAATCTATCCGCCGCACAAACTCTTCAGCCTCGGCCGCTCCCTCCGCTACCATCCGGCTTTTCCAAAGGGGGCCAATATTAATTTCTATGAAATTATTGGCACGGATATGGTTCGGGAGCGTACATATGAGCGCGGTGTCGAAGACTTTACATATGCCTGCGGTACCGGAACCGGTTCCGTTGTTACCGTTCTGACTCTTAAAGGTCTTGTCAGCGGAAAGAATGTTCATGTGCACATGCAGGGTGGAGAACTGATCATTGATGCCGAGCAGCAATGCGGACAGATCAAAAATCTGTATCTCACAGGGCCAACCAACATGGTTCTGAAAGGATTTTTGACAGATGACACTTTACAGCTTTAGTTTGAGAGAGTATAATGTTTTATATTCGGCACTCATCTGCCAATCATATTATTTCGCATAAACCTAGGAGGAATATTATGGAAAAACGTTCCGTTATGCAAAACTACCGTTTCCTGGCAATTATGCTTGGCTCCATGGTCGCAGGTTGTATCGTGGGCTGGTTCGCTCCAGAACTGGGTATGAAATTAAAGCCATTGGGAACGGTATTTATCAACATGATGTTCTGCGTGGTGGTTCCGCTGGTATTTGCATCGATCTCCAGTTCCATCGCAGGAATGAGAAGCCGCAGCCGTGCAGGTAAGATCATGGGCACAACCGTTGCCACCTTCGTGATCACAGGTACTATCGCTGCTGCCATTATGTTCGTGTTGATGAAAGTATTCCCACCGGTCCTGATACCGTGGGAGACATTGCCGTCTGAGGAAATGGGTGAGTACGCTTCCCTTTCCGATATGATCATCAACTTCTTTACCGCTTCTGACTTTGTAGGTCTCTTAAGCCGTAAAGCCATGCTCCCGTTAATTGTATTTTCCATCCTGTTCGGCTTTGCGACAAACATGTCCGGCGGTCCGGATGGAATCATCGCTCAGTGGCTTGCAGCCCTTGCAGATGTCATGCTGAAATTCGTTCAGATCATTACATATTACGCACCGATCGCATTCTTCGCGATCTTTGCGGATCTGGTAGCAAATTACGGTTCAGCGATCACGGAAGCATACGCCCGTGCAATGGTGGTATACTATCCACTATGTTTCATCTACATCTTCACAGCATTTCCACTGTTTGCATGGTTCGGCGGCGGAAAATACGGTATTAAAACCATGATACAGCATATCGCAAAACCGGCGATCGTATCTCTTGGAACCTGTTCTTCCGTTGCCACGATTCCAACGAATCTGGAAGAGGCAAAAGCAACCGGTATCAGTAAGGACGTAAGTGAAATGGTAATCCCGCTTGGCGCGACCATGCACATGGACGGCTCCTGCTTCTCCTGTGTCCTGAAGATCGCGTTTGTTCTCGGCGTATTCGGTCAGCCGATGGAGTGGAGCAGCCTTCCTCTCATTATTCTCGTGGCTGTATTATCTTCGGTAGGAATGTCTGGTGTTCCGGGCGGCGGATACATCGGCGAGTACATCATCTGCTCCCTGTTCTTCCCGAATCAGGTTGAGATTGCTTTCCCGATCCTTGTTATGATCGGTAACCTGGTTGACCCGCCGGCAACTATGATCAACGCAGCCGGTGACTATGTTGTAAGTTACATCGTTTCCAGATTCGTAGATGGCAAAGACTGGTTAGACCGTGCACTCGCAAAGAAAACAGCTTAATACAAAGGAATGAATTTTATGATTTGCAATAATATTACTGTAAAAAATGGTATCCTCCACTTTGCAGGACAGGATACAACAAAACTTGCTGAAAAATACGGAACTCCGCTCTATCTGATGGATGAAGACAAAATCCGCGAAAAATGCCGCGCTTACAAGCACGCGTTCGAAAAACACTTCGGACTCTCCGCACAGCCATTATATGCATCCAAAGCCTGCTGCTTCAAACGCATCTACGAAATCATGCGTGAAGAAGGCATGGGCATTGACGTAGTTTCCTCTGGTGAAATTTACACTGCATTAAAAGCAGGTTTCGATCTCTCCCAGGCATATTTCCACAGCAACAATAAGACAGACGAAGACATTCGTTTCGCAATCGAAAACGGTATTGGTTATTTTGTAGCTGACAACGAAGAAGAGGTAAAAGCAGTAGAAGCTGAGGCTGCCCGCAGAGGCATCCGTCAGAAACTCCTTCTCCGTCTTACTCCGGGCATTGATCCGCACACTTATGAAGCTGTTGCGACTGGTAAAGTTGACTCCAAGTTTGGTACTGCCATCGAAACCGGTCAGGCTGCCGAGATCGTGAAATTCACTCTGGCACAGCCGCACGTAGAACTGATGGGCTTCCACTGCCACGTTGGCTCCCAGGTATTTGAAGAAGATATTTTCGAGCGCGCTGCTGTCGTTATGTTAGAGTTCATCGCAGAGATGAAAGAGAAGCTTGGTTTTACAGCTCCGATGTTGGATCTGGGCGGCGGTTACGGTGTACGCTATGTGGACACTGATCCGTATCTTGATATCGAGACAAAAGTCGGTCAGGTGGCTGCTGCAATCAAAGAAACCTGTGCAAGACTTGACATCGATGTTCCGGAGATTCATATGGAACCGGGCCGCAGCATCGTTGCTGATGCAGGTATGACATTATATACTGTTGGTACCGTTAAGAAGATACCGGGATACAAAAACTATGTTTCCATCGACGGCGGTATGGGCGACAATCCACGCTTCGCGCTTTACGGTTCTGCTTACACTTGCCTTCTTGCAAATAAGATGGACGAAATTTGTGACTTCGAATGTGATCTCGTTGGCCGCTGCTGTGAATCCGGCGACATTATCCAGGAACGCATCCTGATGCCAAAGAGCGTTGGCAGAGGTGATATCGCTGCTGTCTGCACAACCGGCGCTTACAATTACACCATGGCATCCAACTACAACCGTCTCGGAAAACCTCCGGTGGTTATGTTATCCGGCGGTGAAAACTACGTAGCCGTACGCAGAGAATCCTTCGAAGATCTTTGCAGAAATGATGTGTAGAAAGAGTTCTTAAATCAAAAAGAGATACCCCTCAGACCTCTCAGGTCCCAAAGGGTATCTCTTTTTTAGTTTTATGCCGAAAATACTTCTTTCATCACGGTAACCGCTTCATCCATCTCCTCATAGCTGATTACCAACGGCGGAAGAAGACGGATCGTCTCAGTTCCCGCAGTCAAAACGAGAATTCCCTTTTCCATAAGTGCAGATACCAGATCTGCTCTCTTTTCCGGTTCTACGACGATACCGAGCATGAGTCCCATGCCCCTTACCTCTTTCACGTATGGGGAACCCATTGCCAGGATACTCTTTTTCAGGTATTCTCCTTTTTCCTTCACCGATGTCAGGAATTCTTCTGTACCAACCTCAGTGAGAACTGTCTTTGCGGCCGCACAGCTGACCGGATTTCCGCCAAATGTGGAACCATGGGTTCCTGGTCCCAGAACATCGGCACATTTCCCGGACGCCATAACTCCGCCAATCGGAAGACCGCCGCCAAGTCCCTTTGCCATGGTCACAATATCCGGCTCGATTCCATACTGTTCATAACAGAACAAACTTCCGGTACGTCCGATTCCTGTCTGTACCTCATCCACGATTAACAAAATATCATGCTCTTTACAAAATGCCTCAATTCCCTTTACAAACTCCGGTTCAAGCGGCAGTACGCCGCCTTCGCCTTGAATCATTTCGATCATAACTGCACATGCACCGTCAGCCTTTATCTTCAAGTCTTCCAGGTCTCCGGCCTTCGCATATGCAAATCCCTCTGTAAACGGGAAGAAATACTGGTGGAATTTCTCCTGGCCGGTCGCTTTCAGAGTCGTTACGGTACGTCCGTGAAAGGATTGGATCAGAGTCACAATTTTATTTCTTCCTTCTCCATATTTATCAAAAGAATATTTTCTTGCCAGTTTGATCGCACCTTCATTGGCTTCTGCGCCGGAATTGGCAAAGAAAATCTTTCCCATGCCGGTCGCATTGATCAGAATTTCCGCCACATCTGTCATTGGTGCCGTATAATAAAGATTGGACACATGCATCAATTTTGCCGCCTGCTCTGTCACTGCCTGAATCATTTTTTCATTTCCATGTCCAAGACTGCTCACACCGATACCAGAGTTCATATCAATGTATTTCTTGCCGTCAACGTCCCACAATGTAGCACCTTTTCCATGATCCAATGCAATGTCAAACCGTCCGTATGTATGCATCACATAATTTGTATCCTTCTGTTTCATCTCTGCCGCTGTCATTTTTCTACCTCCACAGTCAAATGCTGTCATTTCCTAATTCTCAGAAAACATGGTTCCCACTCCGTCTTTGCTTAAAAGCTCGATCAGAATGGAATGCGGGATTCTGCCATCCTGAATATTGGCACGCTCCACGCCTTGTCTCACCGCCTCAACACAGCAGTCCACCTTTGGGATCATTCCGCCGGAAATAATACCTTCGTGGACCAATGCCGGAACTTCCGATACCTTCAGTTTCGGAATCAAAGTGGATACATCCGACGGGTCCTTCATCAGACCGCATACATCCGTAAGAAGAATCAGTTTTTTCGCTTTCAGGGCCACTGCAAGCTTTTCTGCTGCCGTATCCGCATTAATGTTATAATTCGTCGCATCATCCGCACCGACTGCAACGGAAGAAACCACCGGAATATAACCCTGATTCAGCATATCAAGGACAATCTGCGGATTTGTTTTCACGATATCACCCACATATCCATACTCGGTTCCGTCCGGATCCACCAGCTTCACAGCTTCAAAAAGACCTCCATCCATACCGCTAAGTCCAACTGCCTTACCTCCTGCATTTTTAAAGAGGCTTACCAGGTCCTTATTAACTTTTCCGCCCAGAACCATCTGAACCACGTCCATGGTCTCTTCATCAGTGTAGCGAAGTCCCTTCACAAACTGGGACTGCTTTCCGATTTTCTTTAAGAGCGCGGAAATCTCCGGTCCTCCGCCATGCACCAGAACCACCTTAATTCCGACCAGATTCAGCAAGATAATATCACTGATCACAGCCTGCTTTAAATCCTCATTTATCATCGCATTTCCGCCATACTTGACTACTACGATTTCTCCATTATATTCCTGAATATATGGTAATGCTTCAATAAGAATACTTGCTTTTGCTTCCGGTGTTAAATTTAACATATCGTTTCTTCTCCTTCTCGTTTCCAGTCTATCTTATAATGTCAGTCCTGCTGTCTCATCAAATCCAAGCATTAGATTCATATTCTGAACCGCTGCGCCGGATGCTCCTTTTCCCAGATTATCAAACAAAGCCGTTACAATGGTCTGATCCTCATGACCGTTTACGATAATCTCCAGGCTGTCTTTTCCTGCCATTTTTCCTGCTGCAATCATCGGTTCCTCATATCCGAACGGATGCACTTTTACCAGTTTCTTGCCATCGTAGTGTTTTGCCAGAATCTCCCAGATATCCTTCGCCGTCGGATTTCCCTTCATCATGGAATTCGGAAGCATGATCGTCGTTGCCATGCCTTTATAATAATCATCCACAATCGGACAAAATACCGGTGCTGCAGTGAAACCGCAGATTTCCTTCATCTCTGGAAGATGCTTATGTTTCATAGTCAGACCGTAGATTCTAGGCGTATCATAAAGCTGAGGCTTCGGAATAGATTCATACTCTGCGATCATCTTCTTACCGCCTCCGGAATATCCGGTCAGTGAGAATACCGGAACCGGAAAATTTACCGGAATGATTCCTGCCTTTACAAGCGGATATGCAGAAACCACAAATCCTGTTGCATGACATCCCGGATTGGCTGTAAACTTCGCACCGATAATGGCATCCTTATGTGACGCTGACAATTCTGAAAGACCGTACGCCCATCCCGGAGCAATCCTGTGCGCCGTTGAGGCATCAATCACACGGCTCTTCTCATTTTCAACCAGCCCTACAGCCTCTTTTGCTGCCGCGTCCGGAAGGCAAAGGAATGTAATATCCGCTGCATTGATCAGCTTCTTTCGCTCGTCCGTGTCTTTTCTTTTATCCTCATCAATCAACAGCAGCTCAATATCATTTCTTGACTGTAATCTCTCATAAATCTGTAATCCGGTTGTACCTTCTTTTCCATCAATATACACGATTGGTTTCATATATTCTGTCCTCCTGATGCTTATATCGCGAGATTATACACCATAATGTATATTTATGCAAGTCCTTTTTTCATTTTCTATCACAGGGTAAATCAAAACAAGGGCGAGAATGTCTGCACATTGACATTCTCGCCCTATCATTACTCATTTTATTTCAAAATCCCGTTCTTACTTTCCTGCTCCTGCTATAATGGAAATTTCCACCGGTGCATCACCCGGAAGTGAGGATACACCGACCGCTGCTCTGCTGCCGACACCGGCCTCGCCAAGTTCTTCACAGAAATACTCTGACGCGATATCTGCAATCTTCGACTGTTTTGTAAATCCCTCCGGAGCATTTACATAAACTGTAATGGACATGATCTGTACAATTTTCTCGCCATCTTCCAGTTTATTTTTCGCTGCAGTCAGTGCATTTTTTGCAGCCTGGCGTACTGCATCTGTATAATCCTCAATGACATCTTCCAGACCAATCTTACCTGTCCTGATCAAAACACCATTGTTTCTCGGTGTCATACCTGCAGTGAAAATCACATCACCAAATCTGGTTGCCGGAACATATTTTCCCTGCGGAATCGGATTCGCTTCTTTACCCATAATCAAATACCTCACTTAAACTTTAATCATTCTTATGCCCCACCGGGCTCTGACAAACCTCTTAAATTCCTACGCCTTGCGATATCTCTCCATAATTGCAATCAGTCTCTCAATCGCCGCAACGGCTTTTTCCTTATCCTGAGAGAAATTGATGCGGAAATGATGTACAAACTGCGGACCAAACTCTGTACCCGGAGTCACGATCACATTTGCCATCTCACGCACAATACGAATAAACTGATGTAATGTCACATCCAGTTCCGGAATCTCTACGAACAGATAGCTGCCTCCCTCAGTTGGTCTCGCACAAACGCCCGGAACCACATTCAATTTTTCCATAATCGCATCACGGATTTCCATATGCTGTCTAACACGATCAGCAAGCCATCCTTCCGGCTCATTGAACCATGTAAAGAATACTGCCTGGTTATAACCGCTGCAGCGCAGGGACATGATTGCCTGCAGTTTCTCCATGCGCTCAATGATCTCTGCAGTACCGAACGCAACACCAAGTCGATAACCACTTAAAGATTCAGTCTTGGACGGTCCGATAATGGTGATAAGATTATCCGGAATCTCTTTCTGTGCGCAAAGATGTGTATATTCCACACCCGGATATACCTGACGAGTGTAAAGCTCATCCACGATCAATGTGACATCATATTTCTTCGCAAGCGCCGCAATGGTCACCACTTCATCATATGTATACACACAGCCAACAGGATTGTTCGGGTTGGAGAATAAGAACAGCTTCACACCATTCTCAAACGCCTGCTCAAGTGCAGCAAGATCAATACCGGAACCCTTTTCTACATCTTTATAGTTCATCTGGATTGGAACCAGTTCTGCATGAAAGAATTCTACCATCTTTCGGTTTGCAAAATAATCCGGCTCCATAATTGCAACTTTATCGCCCGGAACAATATTGGCACCCATCGCAAGGAACAGCGCACCCTGTGTACCCGGTGTAATGATCAGATTTTCAGCCGGATCAATCTTAGCACCTGTAAACACTTCCAGACTCTCTGCAACGTGCTCCAGCACAGTTTTACGTCCACGGTACGGAGTATACGCCTGTGCAGCACCTTCTTCTACACCTTTGGCAAACACTTCAAAACTTCCCGGTGTCGGCTTATGTGCATCCACGTCACCATGAGAAAAGTCCACAGCCGGTCCAGGAATCGGTTCCCCGCGCAGTTCCAGAACCTGAGACTTCTGCAGTGCCTCCTGTCCCGGAGCATTGTCAATTCCAAGACGTACAAATTTTTCTTTAATTGTCATTTCATTTCCTCCTGTTGCCTGATAAAAAAAGAATTTCCTCGCAGATCTCCCGGGTATTTTTCATGTCCGTCGAAACTACAATATCTGCCGCAGCTTCATATTTTGGTCTCCGCTTACCCATCAGCTCCGCAATATATTCCACGTTCATATTTCCGTTGAGGATCGGCCGGTCTGTACTATGTTTCACCCGTTCATAAATTGCTTCCGGAGTCGCAGTCAAAAGCACGATCTTTCCACATTCCTTCATCAACGCCACATTTTCTTCCCGCAGTACCGCTCCGCCTCCGCAGGACACCACCATCGGAGCCTTCTCTTTCATTGACCGGATCAGTTCCGTCTCCAGATCACGGAAGTGCTGCTCCCCATACTTCGAAAAAATATCGGTGATTGCCATTCCCTGCTCCTCGACAATTTTCTGGTCCATTTCCATCTGCTCCGCCTCCACCATCTTTGACAGATACCGGGCATTTGTACTTTTTCCGCATCCCATAAATCCAATAAGAAAAATATGCTCATTCAATTTCATAGCATCCAACTCTTCCTTCAGTTTATTTTCGTTCAATATTATCTGCTATCAGTATTATATCGTATTATCTCTTACATTGCAATCTTCCTACATGACTGTTATAATGATTTCAGATTTATCAGAACGGAGGTACATACCATGTCCAACCAGATCACCGGACACACCGGTCTTATGTGTCTGCTCGGCAGTCCATGCAAACACAGCATTTCCCCTATGATGCACAACAAAGCATTTGAAGCTCTTGAGCTTGATTATCGGTATTTGGCATTTGATGTTGATGAAACAACTCTGGAAACCGCCGTAGACGGTCTGAAAGCCATCGGTGCCCGCGGATTCAATCTGACCATGCCTTGCAAAAACAAAATGCTCTCACTCTGTGACCACCTTTCTCCGGCTGCCAAACTGATCGGAGCTGTGAATACTGTGGTAAATGACAACGGAATCCTCACAGGACACAACACCGACGGAATCGGTTACATGCAGTCTGTCAAAGATGCAGGTTTTGACATCGTCGGAAAGAAAATGACACTCTTAGGCGCAGGCGGTGCAGCGACAGCCATCCTCGTCCAGGCTGCTCTCGACGGAGTCAGTGAAATCTCAGTATTCTTGCGAAAAACCAGCCGCTTCTATGCTCGCGCGGAGGAAACCGCTAAGGAACTTATGTCCGAGACCAGTTGTAAGATCAAGCTATGCGATTTCAATGATACAGAGGCTCTCCGCAGTGAACTGGCAGACAGTGTCATAGTTGTCAACGGAACGTCCATTGGAATGGCTCCAAACGTTGATGCCTGTCCGATTCCATCTGCCGACCTGTTGCCTGATGGGATCATTGTTTCTGACATTATCTACAATCCGAAAGAGACCAGACTTTTAGCAATGGCGCGTGAAAAAGGACTTCCTTATTTCAACGGAACCTATATGCTTCTCTATCAGGGAGCAGAAGCATTCCGCCTGTGGACGGGATGTGACATGCCAATTGAGCTGATTAAGAATTCTTTCTTTTTATGATTAGTCTTTTTTTATAAACTTTCATCTTCTTTCACACTATAGCCAAACTTTCGTCACAATTATGGTGTATTCTATTATTCGTAACAGGGAAACAACCTTTTATACTTTTTCATACTCAAGACCGGCGGTCCCCCTTACCGCCGGTCCCTCCAATTCATAAAAATTTTTTTGACATTTTTCGAAAAAAAGTACTTGCTTTTTTTCTCTACTCATGATATTATATCTGAGTCGCTGGTAAAACAGTAGCGGTAACGAGGCGTGGCTCAGTTTGGTAGAGCGCTGCGTTCGGGACGCAGAGGTCGCAGGTTCGAATCCTGTCGCCTCGATTTACTGGCCCGTTGGTCAAGCGGTCAAGACGACGGCCTCTCACGCCGTAAACCCGGGTTCGATTCCCGGACGGGTCATTAAAAAGCAGTTAACCGAATGGTTAGCTGCTTTTTTTGTGATTGAATTGTGGTTGAAGTTTCTTGGTAAAGTGGATATTTAATTAAGTATACTTAGTGACAAAATAGTCCCGAGTAATCGAAATTTTCAAAAGAACGCGCTTTCGCTCAAAGAATTACGTCGGTACTTGGCGCTTTAGCGCCTTAGTACCGTTACGTAAATTCTCTGGGCGAAAACGTGTCCGCTTGAAAATTCCTGCCAGCCTGGGACTCTTTATTACCAAGTTGACTCAAATAAATATCCACTTTACCAAGAAACTTCAACCACAATTCAAT
>JAZOVL010000166.1:0-6144 GCA_045658685.1 Pilosibacter sp. | reverse complement strand
CAAGCATTTTCTAAATTCCGAATTAATAAGCCAAAACTTCATGACCATTTTCTGTTACCAGCACCATGATCTCCCACTGTGCGGAAGGTTTGTGGTCTGCTGTGTAAATGGTCCAGCCATTTTCTTCATCCACATAAAATTCTCCGGTACCGATATTTACCATCGGCTCAATCGTAAAGATCATGCCAGGAACCATCAACATCTCTGTTCCACGTGGTGCAACGTGGCTCACGAACGGATCCTCATGAAAATCCAGACCGATTCCATGTCCGCCAATCTCCTCAACGACCGTATATCCGTGCTTCATCGCATGGTCGTTGACTGCCTGGCTCATGTCTCCCAGATATCCCCATGGTTTTACTTCGGCGAGTCCTTTTTCCACCGCTTCTTTTGTCACACGCACCAACTGTTCCTTCTCCGAAGTAGTCTGACCAATGATGAACATACGGGACGAATCCGAATAATAGCCATTTAATATGGTGGAAACATCAACATTGATAATGTCTCCCTCTTTTAATACAACTTTCTCAGATGGAATTCCGTGGCAGACTTCTTCATTGATAGAAGTGCATACGCTCTTCGGAAAACCTTCAAATCCAAGCGGAGCCGGGATTCCTCCATGTTCTACCGTGTAATCATGTACCCATTTATTAATATCTTCTGTTGTCACGCCTGCCTTGATGTTTTCTGCAACATAGTCCAGGATCGCAATATTTAATTTTCCGCTCTCACGGATACCTTCAATCTGCTCCGGCGTTTTGATGATCGTATGGGACGGGATGATATCACCCGCACGTCTCGCTTTGTTTATTTTTCTGTCAAACTCCATGTGACAATCTTTATATTCTATCCCGCTCCCACACCAGCAAGGACTTTCCAGTCTCATTCTCTTAAACATATTGATTCTCCATTTTTTGTATTTTTTCTGTCTATCCAGTTGCTACTTTTCCCAATATTTTATATAATACAAGCATAGTATTTTTTTGTCAAACATGGGAAAGGGGAATAGACAAATGAAAGTATTAATCACAGGTTTTGATCCGTTCGGCGGCGAATCTATCAATCCGGCTTGGGAAGCAGTAAAGGTGATCAAAGATGAGATCGCAGGCGCAGAAATTGTAAAAATGCAGATTCCGACTGTTGTTGGAAAATCCATTGCAAAGATTCACGATAAAATGGTTGAGATTAATCCCGATATCGTAATCGCAGTTGGTCAGGCGGGCGGTCGTTTTGGCGTAACTCCAGAACGTGTTGCAATCAACGTAACTGATGCAAGAATCCCGGACAACGAGGGCAATCAGCCGATCGATGAACCGATCTTCACAGACGGCGACGCTGCTTATTTCAGCAATCTTCCGGTAAAAGCTATGGTGCAGGAAATCAAGGACGCGGGCTATCCGTCCACGCTTTCCAATACAGCAGGTACCTATATCTGTAACCATGTTATGTATGGTATCCTCTACTATATCCAGAAAGAGTTCCCGAACGCACGCGGTGGCTTTATCCATGTTCCATACGCTGCATCTCAGGTTATCAACAAGCCAAACACAGCTTCCATGGCGATCGCTGATATCACAGCTTCTCTCGAAGCAGCTATTAAAGCAGCCGTTGAGCACCAGTCTGATATTAAAGCAATCGGCGGTGAAACACACTAATAAAAAAGTCCGATGAGAGCAAGATCTCATCGGACTTTTTTGTTCCCTGGTCCCCCTCCCTGGGGTACCAAGATTAGGATTTATCCGGATTAAAAAACGGAGAGGACCGAAGCCCTCTCCTCACATATCATATACCTATTTCCCCGGCATTGCCAGTTTCTGGCCTGCAAAGATCAATTCCGGTTTCACCAAAATGTTCTGGTTCAGATTGTAGATCTCTGTCCAACGGTTTCCGTTTCCAAGCTGATTCTTTGCAATTAACCAAAGAGAATCGCCAACTGCTACTACGTAAGCATCACCGGAAGCTGCCGGAGTCTGTGTTGTTGACGGGACAGTTGTCTGGGCCGGAGCCTTCGGTGCTGTTGGCTGGGCACCAGCCTGACCAAATGTAATACGTCCCTGTGGCTCTGCATAGCCAGTCACAACTCCGTCTGCGAAAGATTCAACATAATTTGCAAGAACCATGTAGTCTTCCATTACATAATCCAGCACGTTTACAGCGCCGTCAAACATTGCAAATCCATCACCCAGATCACGAAGTGTGTAGTTGTAACCAGCCAGATTGTATTTTGCATTTACATCTAAGGCTTCGTATTCACCGGTCTGAGTATTCAGTATCTGTACATTTCCTACACGATAGGCCCCCGTCGGACCGCCAATCCAAACGCCTTTTTCATCTTTCTGAACCGTAGACGGAATGTTGGTATCAATGGTGTATTTCATTCCGGAAACATGCAGGAAACCGCCGTTTTCTGCAACACCGGCATCTTTTGCACCCCACTCCAGTGCATCTAAGAGCTGCTGGCCAGTTACAGTCTGCAGACATGCCACATTACCAAATGTGTGAATTTCCTTACATGTCAGATAAGAAATATTACCTGTCACAGCTTTGTTACGGATGCCACCGCCATTCATAACTGCAACGTCAACATCAAGTCCCATCTCAGCAAACAGATAATATAATGCATCTGCTGCGAAGTCTCCTGTATTTGTTTCCTGGCTTCTTACAAGACGTTTTCCGTTTGCGTCATAGTTGTCTAATGTATCGGAGATGGAACCGATCACCTGACCAAGCTGTCCGTTGATTTCACCGATCCAGTTTTCTTCGATCACTCTTACTCTGTCGTCAGAGTTCTTATATTCTTTCACAAGCTCTGTTGCAATGCTTCCGTCAGCTTTGATTGTCATCTTGCCGACTGCATTCAGATACTCACCTGTCTGTGTTAACCAAACATCGTTTCCAGCCTTATCTTTTACCGCTTTTCCTTCTACTGTGGAATGAGAATGACCGTCGATAAATGCGTCAAGACCTGTTGTGTTTGCAATTAATTCCTCACTTGTCCACGGTTTGGAAGCCGCATCATCACCAAGATGACCAAGTGCGATTACGATATCTGCTTCTTTGGAAGCTGTGTCAATGGCAGCCTGTATTGTTTCGTAAAGTGCCGCACCAGCATCGCCGCCTGCAATACCATATATGTAATTACCATTTCCATCCTGGAAATATGCCGGTGTGGATTTGGTAAATGTCTCTGGAGTCGTGATACCAATGAACGCGATCTCTGTCTCTCCAAAGTCAAATACTTTGTAAGCATCCAGTACAGTACCTGTTATATTGCCATTGTCCTCATGATAGAAGTTTGCAGAAATATACGGGAACTCTGCCCATTGAATCGCATTCATTGCACCTTCCATACCATAGTCGAACTCATGGTTACCAAATGTTGCAAGGTCATAATCTGCTTCATTCATCAATTTCAGAATCGTTGCGCCTTTATCCATGGAACCAAAAGCTGTACCCTGAATATGATCACCTGCATCTACTAATAATACTTCTGCACCTGCGTTTTCCAGTTCATTTTTTAAAGCTGCCACATTGGAGTAGCGCAGACCGTCATTATCCACATGAGTATGGATATCATTTGTGTAAAGAACAACGATATCCCCTTTCTGCGCGGAAATACCGGAACCTGGTCCGAATCCCGGTCCTGCTGCCTGATTGGCAAATGCTGTTCCGGTCAAGTTCACAATCATAATGGTGGACAATGCTAATGCCTGCAGTTTATTCCATTTCTTCATAATTCCAAATCCCACTTTTTTATGTTCTGATATTATTATAACTTCCAAGCTTTTCTACGTCAATTAAAACCACCTGCATCTTATTGAATTTATATTTTTCCTAAATAAAAACGGAGAGAATTCTGTTTCTCTCCGCATTTATTTTCATTATTTTTAATCATTTTCCTTACATTTCGGAAGTGCTACTGTTCCGGTGCGGGCAACTTCTGTAATGCTGATGCCCTGCAGCATGCTCAGGAACTGCTGTACACGCTCAGAAGTATCACAGAGCTGGATCAGCATATGATACTTGGACATATCCACGATCTCTGCTTTCATAATGTTGCAGATCTCCATGATGTCTTTTCTGTTGGAACGGTTGTATTTAACCTTCACGAGCATAAGCTCTCTGGAAATACACTCCATTTCCTCAAAAGTCTTAACTTTGATAACGTCCAGCTTTTTATTTAACTGCTTCTCAATCTGCTCTAACGTATGATTGTCGCCTGTGGAAACAATCGTCATTCTGGACATGGTCGGATCGTCTGTCTCACCTACAACTAAGCTGTTGATATTGAACGCTCTTCTGGAGAACAGACCTGCAACCTTGAACAATACACCGGAGCGGTTCTCTACTAATACAGAATAAATCTTTTTCATAAATTTTCCCCTCCTATACCATGTCAAGCGGATGGACTAAGATTTCCATCAGCACGGTTTCATCTTTTTCTAAGAAGCGGTCAATAGCCTCGTCTGCCTCACGCATGTTCTCCACACGGATGAACGGAATTCCGTATGCCTCAGCAATCTTTGAGAGATCCGGACTTCCGGAAAGATCGACAACAGAGAAACGGTTGTTATATGTCTTTGTCTGATACTCACGCACCATGCCAAGGAAACCATTTTTCATAACAACCACTTTCGCAGCCGCGCCATGCTGACGCATAGTTGCAAGTTCACACATGGACATCTGGAAAGAACCGTCGCCACAGACAGCAACTGCCTGTCTGTCCGGACAGCCAAGCTTCGCGCCCATAGCCGCCGGAATGGAGTAACCCATGGTTCCCATACCGCCGGAAGTCAAGAAACTTCCGTCACGCATCTGATAGTTTCTGCAGGACCAGATCTGGTTCTGTCCTACGTCTGCTACATAGATGCCGTTTTCATCCATTTTTTCGGAAAGTTTGCGCACGAATTCAGCCGGGTCCACATACATTGGATCCGGATTTCTTCTCTGTGCCATGGATTTTGTATAACTGGTCAGAGTCTGGATCCACTCCTCGTGATCCGCATTGATCTCTGTCTGGAGCATATCTGCAAAAATATGTTTTGCATCACCTACCAGTGGAATCGTCGGACCTGCATTTTTACCAATCTCCGCCGGATCCACATCCATATGAACTAAAATCTTGTTTCTTGTAATGATCTCCGGCTGATTGACCGCACGGTCAGCCACACGGGCGCCTACCATGATGACCATATCCGCTTCATTCATGGCACGGTTTGCATACGGAGCACCGTTGTTTCCAACCATACCGAAATAGAGTTCATCCTGTGTCGGCATAGCACCGATACCCATCATGGTTGAAACTACCGGAACACGATATTTGTGCGCAAATTCACGCATCTCTTTTACTGCATCACTTAAAAGGACACCACCACCTGCACAGATGACCGGACGCTTCGCTTTTTCCAGTTCTGCCATTACTTTCTTCATCTGTACTGCATGTCCTTTGATGGTCGGTTTGTATGTACGGAGAGAAACCTCTTCCGGATATTTGAATTTCTTGATCGTTGCCTGCTGGATATCGATCGGAACGTCAATCAGAACAGGGCCTTTTCTTCCTGTATTGGCAATGTAAAATGCTTCTTTCATAATGCGCGGAATATCCTCAACATTATTCACCAGATAGCTGTATTTTACGAAAGACTCTGTTGCTCCTGTGATATCTGCTTCCTGGAACACATCGCTTCCGATCAGCTCACTCTTTACCTGACCGGTAATGCAGATTAACGGAATACTGTCTGCAAATGCTGTCGCAATACCGGTAATGAGGTTTGTCGCACCCGGGCCGCTTGTCACTGCGCAGACGCCCACCTTTCCTGTCACGCGGGCCATACCGCTTGCCGCATGGGCTGCATTCTGCTCAGATCGTACGAGGACAGTCCTGATATCAGAATCCAGCACAGCATCGTAAAACGGACAGATTGCCACACCCGGATAACCAAATATCATCTCTACGCCTTCGTTTTCAAGGCACTTAATCATTGCCTGTGCACCATTCATGGTCGATTTCCTCCTCTATGTCAGACTTTTTTCAAATATTATGCCACTTCACGTTTTCTCTCGAATTTCCTTTAATAATAAATGATAACACTGTGATGTGTCAACGTAAATCTATGATTTTGCAAATTGCTTTGTAAAATGTGG